>JALUTE010000367.1 GCA_027058255.1 Methyloligella sp.
GAGCAGAGGCTTCCCGTCTACAAGATGCCGCATCTGGAAGGCTGGGCGCGGGCGGGCGACCGCTTCCTGCTTCCGGCCATCGGCCGGCACGAATTGCTGGCCCTCGATGCCACCCGCTTCACGGAGCTGGGCCGCGTGCCGGTCCATGGCCAGCCCGTTTTCGCTGTCGCGCGCCCCGATGGCCGCCACGCCTGGGTCAACTTCGCCCATCCGCGGAACGACACCATCCAGGTGGTCGATGTGCCGAGCCTCGAGGTGATCCGGCAATGGAAGCCGGGACCGGCCGTTCTGCACATGGAGTTCACGCCGCGCGGCCGGGAGGTCTGGCTCTCGGTGCGCGATGCGAACCGGATCGACATTCACGACACCCGCAGCTTCGCCAAGCTGGCCGAGCTGCCTGCCAGGGCGCCGAGCGGGATTTTCTTCACCGCGCGCGCCCACCGGACGGGGCTGTGAGCATGGAACCGCTCGCCACAATGGACGCGGGAATCGCGCCGATCACGCCGCTCGACCGGGCGCTGATCGACGGCTGGCAGCGCGGATTCCCGCTCGTCCCGCGTCCCTATCGGGTCCTTGCCGGGGCGCTCGGGGTGTCGGAGGCGGATGTGCTGACACGGCTTGCGCATTTGTCGCGCCTGGGCGTGCTCTCGCGCATCGGCGCGGTGCTGCGCCCCAACACCGCCGGGGCCAGCACGCTTGCCGCCATGCGCGTGCCCGAGGCGCGCCTCATGGAGGTCGCCGAGATCGTCAATGGCGAGCCCGGCGTCAACCACAATTACGAGCGCGAGCACGCCTTCAACCTGTGGTTTGTGGTGACGGGGCGCGACCGGGCGGCGGTGGACCGGACGCTCGCCCGCATTGAGGCGCGCACCGGCCTCGCCCTCATGGACCTGCCCATGGAGAGGGCCTATTTCCTCGACCTCGGATTTCCCCTCACCGGCGAGCGGACACCGGCACCGCAGGCGCCGCCGGGCGAGAGGGCGGACCAGGCGACGCTCCGGATAACGGCGAAGGAGCGGGCGCTGCTCGAGGCCCTCGAGCCGGGCCTTGCCCTGACGGGGCGGCCCTATGAGGCCCTGGCCCATGCGATCGGCTGGACCGAGGCCGGCGTGCTGCGCGGCATCGGCGCCCTGATCGGGCGCGGCCTCATCAGCCGTTTCGGCCTCGTGGTGCGCCACCGCGAGCTCGGCTATCGCGCCAATGCCATGGTGGTCTGGGACGTGCCCGACGAGGCCGTGGATCGCGTTGGCCGCCTCTTCGCGGCCGAGCCCCTGGTGCGGCTGTGCTATCGCCGCCCGCGCCGCCTGCCCGGCTGGCCCTACAACCTCTTTTGCATGATCCACGGCCGCGCGCGTGCGCCCGTCGAGGCCGAGGCCCGCCGCCTTGCCCGTCTCGCGGGGCTCGAGGCGCGCCCCCACGCGCTGCTGTTCAGCCGCCGCCGCTTCAAGCAGTGCGGGGCGCGCTTGTCCGCCGCATGATGAAGCACGACAGCGACAAGGGAGCTACGAGGCCCATGGACGCGACCGACCGGCGCATCGTCAACGCCCTGCAGGATGGCGTCGCCCCGACCGAGCGGCCCTATCGCGACGCCGCCCGGCGCCTCGGCCTCACGGAGGAGGACTTGCTCGCGCGCCTGGAGCGGCTTCTGGAGGAGGGCGTTCTCACCCGTTTCGGCCCCATGTTCGATGTCGAGAAAATGGGCGGTGCCTTCTGCCTCTGCGCCATGTCGGTGCCCGAGGCGGACATGGCACGCGTCGTGGCCGCTCTCGATGCCCGCCCCGAGGTCGCCCACAATTACGAGCGCGACCATGCGCTCAATCTCTGGTTCGTTCTGGCCACCGACAGGGAGGACGCGATCCGGCCGGCCATCGAGTCCATCGAGGCGGAGACGGGCCTTGCCGTCCTCGACTTTCCCAAGCGGCGCGAGTTTTTCGTCGGCCTCAGGGTGCAGGCATGACCATGACCGGGAGCATGAGCGCGCACACGGCCCCAGGCGCGCCGCGCCGGACCGGCAAGGCGCGGGCAGCGGAGCGGCGCCCCCCGGGCGCGATCGACGCCCTCGACCGGGCGATCATCCGGGCAACGCAAGCGGGCCTGCCGCTCTCGCCCGACCCCTGGGCCACCATCGGCGCCGAGGTGGGCGCGCCGGGCGAGGAGGTGCGCCGGCGCATCGAGGCGATGCTCGCCCGCGGCATCATCCGGCGCATCGCGGCCGTGCCCAACCATTACGCCCTGGGCCTCACGGCGAACGGCATGTCCGTCTGGGATGTGGACGATGCCCACATCGCCCGCCTCGGCGCTGCGGTCGGGGCCCTCGATTTCGTGAGTCATTGCTATGAGCGCCCGCGCCGCCCGCCTCAATGGAGATACAACCTTTTCGCCATGGTGCATGGCACGACTCGCGCCGAGGTGGAGAAGAAGGTGGCGCGCATCGCGGCGCTGCTCGGCCCGCATGCGCGCGCCCACGACATCCTCTACAGCACGCGGATCATCAAGAAGACCGGCCTGCGCCTTGGGCCATGAAGCGAGGACAGCATGTTTCGCCTGACCGAATATCTGCGCGAGATCGCCGCGCCGACACCCCTGGCCCCCAGGCGCGAGCCGGGCGGGCCGGTGGTGATCTGGAACCTCATTCGCCGGTGCAATCTGCGCTGCCGGCACTGCTACTCCATCTCCGGGGATGTGGACTTTCCCGGCGAGCTCTCCACCGAGGAGGTCTTCCGGGTGATGGACGACCTCAAGGCGTTTGGCGTGCCGGTGCTCATTCTCTCGGGTGGCGAGCCGCTTCTGCGCCGGGACATTTTCGAGATCTCCCACCGCGCCAAGGCGATGGGCTTCTATGTGGGCCTCTCCACCAATGGGGCGCTCATCTCGGTGCACAATATCGAGGCCATTGCGGCGGTGGGCTATGACTATGTGGGCATCAGCCTCGACGGTCTGGCCAAGACACATGATGCCTTCCGCGGCAAGCCCGGCGCCTTTCGCGCCTCCCTCGATGCGGTGCGGCTCTGCCGCGCCCATGGCATCAAGGTGGGGCTGCGTTTCACCATGACCGAGGACAACCATCGCGAGCTTCCCGACCTGGTGGCGCTCGCCGAGGCGGAGGGGGCGGACAAGTTCTATCTGTCGCACCTGGTCTATGCGGGACGCGGCAACAAGAACCGCACCGACGACGCGGCCTGGGAGATCACCCGCCGCGCCATGGAATGGCTGTTCGAGACGGCCTGGTCGCATGTGGAGCGCGCGAGCCCCATGCAATTCGTCACCGGCAACAACGATGCCGATGCCGCCTTTCTCTATCTCTGGGCGAGGCGGCGCTTCCCGGACCGGGCGGCGCATCTGCGTGCCAGGCTCGCCCAGTGGGGCGGCAACCAGAGCGGTGTGAACATCGCCAATATCGACAATGTCGGCGATGTGCACCCTGACACGTTCTGGTGGCATTACAGCCTGGGCAATGTGCGCGAGCGCCCCTTCTCCGAGATCTGGCCCGACACGTCGGACCCCATCATGGCGGGGCTCAAACGCCGTCCGCGCCGGATCAAGGGCCGCTGCGGGCACTGCCGCTTCTTCGACATCTGCGGAGGCAATACCCGAGTGCGGGCCCTTCAGCTCACGGGCGATGCCTGGGCCGAGGACCCGGCCTGCTATCTCTCGGATGGCGAGATCGGCGTGGCCGGACATGGCGCGCGCCTGACGGTGACGCCCTTTCGAGGAGCCAAGCATGAACCGGCTCTCCCCTCGCGCTGAGCGGTCCGGGCTCACCCGGCGCGCTTCGGTCTTCGTGATCGTGCTCACCGGCCTTTGGCTCGCCGGGAGCGTGTCTGGACCCGCCATGGCGGGCTCCGACACGGGCTCCGATGCCTCCGCTCCCGCGCTTTACGCCCGCCACTGCGCGGCGTGCCATGGTCCGGGCCGCCTCGGCGCCCAGGGGCCGGCCCTCATTCCCGAGAGCCTCAGGCGGCTGCGGCGAAAGGCGGCCCTGCAAGTCATCGCCAGGGGCCGCATGCAGACCCAGATGCCCGGCTATGCGGGCAAGCTCTCCAGGGCCGAGATCGCCGCCCTTGTGGATTACATCTACACGCCCCTGCCGCGCGTGCCCGAGTGGGGCCTTGCCGAGATCCGCGCGAGCCACAAGGTCATGCGCCCCGACCTCGTCGAAGGGGATGCCTCGACGGTGCGCCCCGTCTACGCTGCCGACCCCCTCAACCTCTTCCTGGTGGTGGAGGCGGGGGATCACCACGTGACGGTGCTCGACGGCGACCGGCTGGAGCCCATCACCCGCTTCAAGTCGCGCTTCGCCCTGCATGGCGGGCCGAAATACACCTCCGATGGCCGTTTCGTCTATCTCGCCTCCCGCGACGGCTGGATCACCAAATACGACATGTACCGCCTCGCCAAGGTGGCGGAGGTGCGCGCGGGCATCAACACCCGAAACGCCGCCGTCTCCTCGGACAATCGCTTCGTGCTGGTGGGCAATTATCTGCCCCATACATTGGTGCTGCTCGATGCCCGCGACCTCTCGCCGGTGACGGTCATTCCCGTGCGCGCCGCCGGGGGCGAGAGCTCGCGCGTCTCCGCCGTCTACAACGCCCCGCCACGGCGCAGCTTCATCGTGGCGCTCAAGGACATGCCGGAGATCTGGGAGCTCTCTTACGCCCCGACCCCCCGCAAGGGCTCGGGCCAAGGCCGTGGGCGTCCGCGTCCGCCCCTGCCCCTGCGCCGCATCCGGCTCGACACCCGTCTCGACGACTTTTTCTTCGATCAGGACTACGCCCATCTCATCGGCGCGTCGCGCTCGGGCAAGGCGGAGGTCATCGACCTCGGCTCGGGCAAGGTGGTGGCGCGCCTTCCTCTCGAGGGCATGCCGCATCTCGGCTCTGGCATCACCTGGACGCCGAAGCGCGGGCCCTATGCGGGCCGGCGCATTCTCGCAACCCCGCATCTCGGCCGGGCGGCGGTGAGCTTTATCGACATGGATCGCTGGACCACCATCAAGACGCTCAAGACCCTGGGGCCGGGCTTCTTCATGCGCAGCCACGAGCAGAGCCCCTATGCCTGGGTGGACGTCTTCTTCGGCCCCGACCGCGACGCCATGCATGTGATCGACAAGGAGACGCTCGAGATCGTCAGGACCCTGCGCCCGGCGCCGGGCAAGACGGCGGCCCATGTGGAGTTCGACCGCTACGGCAGGCGGGCCCTGGTGAGCATCTGGGACCGCCAGGGCGCCATCGTCGTCTATGACGCGCGGTCACTCGTGGAGATCAAGCGCCTGCCCATGGTCAAGCCATCGGGGAAATACAACGTCTTCAACAAGATCACCCTCTCCGAAGGCACCAGCCATTAGGGGGCTCGCAAGGCGCCTTCCCGCGCATGGGACGGCGAAGGGGCTGAGAGCACGGCGCCTGCCGCCCTGGATGCCCGTGTCGGGCGCGGCAATCCAAGGCCGCATTCCTCGGCGCCTGCCGGCCGGGATCGCCAGGTCAAAGCCCGGAGAAGACGTGAGTTAAGTGCAAGCGCGGCCAGAACGCCGTGCTGGCCATCGCAGCAAGAGGCCAATGATTCTGCCTCTCTCGTCTCGGATGCACCGCGCTGGCGTCAGATGTCGAGAACGTCCTCGCTGGCGAAGGCGGCGCGCTCCTGGATGAAGCGGAACCGCGCCTCCGGCTTGTTGCCCATGAGGTCCGAGACGGCGAGCTCGGTGCGGGTGCGCGCCTCCTGGTCATCGGCAATCGTGACCCGCAGCAGGGTCCGCTTGGCCGGGTCCATGGTGGTCTCCTTGAGCTGGGCCGGCATCATCTCGCCAAGGCCCTTGAAGCGGGAGATCTCCACCTTGCCGCGGCCGTTGAACTCGGTCGCGAGCAGGGCATCGCGATGGGCATCGTCCCTGGCATAGGCGGACTTGCCGCCCTGGCTGAGCTTGTAGAGGGGCGGCACGGCGAGAAAGAGATGGCCCTCCTCGATCAGGAGCGGCATCTGCCGGTAGAAGAAGGTGATCAAGAGGGACGCGATATGGGCGCCGTCCACATCGGCGTCCGTCATGATGATGACCCGCTCATAGCGCAGGTCCTGCTCGCGGTAATTGCGCCCCACGCCGCAGCCCAGGGCCTGGACGAGATCGGAGAGGAGCTGGTTCTGGGCGAGCTTGGCGGCGCTCGCATTCGCCACGTTGAGGATCTTGCCTCTCAGCGGCAGCACCGCCTGGGTCTTGCGGTCGCGCGCCTGCTTGGCCGACCCGCCGGCCGAATCGCCCTCGACGATGAAGATCTCGGTGCCCTCGGCGGCCGAGCGGGCGCAGTCCGCGAGCTTGCCCGGCAGGCGCAGCTTGCGCGTGGCGCTCTTGCGGCTCACCTCCTTCTCGCGCTTGCGCCGCAGCCGCTCCTCCGAGCGCTCGATGACCCATTCCAGAAGCTTGCCAGCCTGCTGCGGGCTTGCCGAGAGCCAGTGATCGAACTCGTCGCGCATGGCCTGCTCGACAAGGCGCACCGCCTCCTGGGTTGCGAGCTTGTCCTTGGTCTGGCCCTGGAACTCGGGCTCGCGGATGAAGACCGAGAGCATGACGGCCGCCGAGCCCAGAACGTCGTCGGCGGTGATCTGCGCCGCCTTCTTCTGCCCGACGAGCTCGCCATAGGCGCGCAGCCCCTTGGTGAGGGCGGCGCGCAGGCCGGTCTCGTGGGTGCCGCCCTCGGGCGTCGGCACGGTGTTGCAATAGGAGGAGAGGAAGCCGTCCCGATCCGCGACCCAGGCGACGGCCCATTCGAGCGTGCCGTGCCCGCCCTCGCGCACCACCTTGCCGGTGAAGAGCTCGCGCGTGACCGTCACCGCCCCGTCGATGCGCGCGGCCAGATAGTCCTTGAGCCCGCCCGGAAAGTGGAACACTGCCTCGGGCGGCGTCTCGTCCTTCGGCCCGATCAGCGCCGGATCGCACCGCCAGCGGATCTCGACCCCGCCGAAGAGATAGGCTTTCGAGCGCGCCATGCGAAAGAGCCGCGCGGGGCGGAACCGGGCCCCTTGTCCGAAAATCTCCGGGTCGGGGCGAAACCGCACCGCCGTGCCGCGGCGTCCGCGCACGGGGCCGAGCTCCTCGAGCTTGCCCTGCGGCTCGCCCCGCACATAGGCCTGGCGGTAGAGCCGCCCCCCGCGCGCCACCTCCACCTCGAGGCGTTCCGAGAGCGCATTGACCACCGAGACGCCGACCCCGTGCAGGCCGCCGGAGGTGTTGTAGACCTTGCTGTCGAACTTGCCCCCCGCATGCAGGGTGGTCAGGATGACCTCGAGGGCGGACTTGTCCTTGTATTTCGGATGGGGGTCGACGGGAATGCCGCGGCCATTGTCGGACACCGAGAGCCACCCCTCGGCATCGAGGGCGACCTCGATCCGGCTCGCATGGCCCGCCACCGCCTCGTCCATGGCATTGTCGATCACCTCGGCAAAGAGGTGATGCAGGGCGCTCTCATCCGTACCGCCGATATACATGCCCGGGCGCCGGCGCACCGGCTCAAGGCCCTCGAGCACCTCGATATCGGCTGCCGTATAGCCGGCCTCCTCCGGCGAGGCCGCCGTCTTGCGGTCGCGGCCCTCCTTTGGGTCCGTCTTGCCGGCCCCCTTTCGGCCGGAGCCCTTGCCACGGCCGCCTTGAGCGATTGGCTGGTCGGTCAACTCGGCCTCAAGTCGTGCGAAGAGGTCGCGTGAGGATGCCATGATGCCCTCTCGGTTCCGCCATGCCCCGCGTGGGCGGGGTGCGAGCGAGGACTTGAGCGAATCTCTCGCCCTCGCTCGGGCGATTTCGTGGCACGGGCCACGCCCTTTGGCAAGGGGCGAGGCCCCACGCCCAGGGCGATCGCTCGAAGCCCCAAAATCGCGTCTCTTTTCGTCATCGCTGGGCGCAGATCCGGCGATCCAGGGCCGCAACCTGCGAGATTGCCGCCCTGGATCACCCGGTCACGCCGGGTGATGACGGGGCGTTGAGCGCAAGTTTCGCATGCGTCGACAGGTTAGGCGCGGGCCTGCCTGAAGGAGACGAGCCGCCCGCGCTCCTCGTCCCAGAGGGCCAGGCGCACGCCCTTGACGCTTTGCGCGAGAGTGAGCCGGCGAATGTTCGCAAGCTCGGGATGGGCGCGCAGGACGGCCGGCAGCCGGTAGTAGGGGATGCGGCTCGAGAGGTGGTGCACGTGGTGAATGCCGATATTGGCGGTGATCCAGCGCAGGGGCGCCGGCAGGTCATAGTGGGAGCTGCCGTAAAGCGCGGCATCCTGGAGCTTCCATGTGCCCTGGTCCGCCCAGAAGGTCTCCTCGAACTGGTGCTGCACATAGAACAGCCAGACCCCGATCGAGGCCGCAAGCAGAATGATCGGCCCGTGCACCATCAGGAGCGGACCGGCTCCCATCAGCCAGACGAGGCCCGCCGCGGCAAGAGCGATGGCGGCGTTGGTGGCCATGGCGCTCGCCCAGACCCGCCAGCCGTCGCGCATGAAGCCGATGGGAAGGCGGTTCTGCAGCAGGAAGAGATAGGCGGGGCCGAGGCCGAACATCACTAGCGGCTGGCGATAGAGGCGATAGGCGAGGCGCCGCCAGCGGGGCAGGGCCTCGTACTCGCGCACCGTCAGCGTCGTGATGTCGCCGACACCGCGCCGGGCGAGATTGCCGGACGAGGCATGGTGAATGGCATGGGCGCGCCGCCACACGTCATAGGGCGTCATGGTCACGACGCCGAGCATGCGGCCGACCCAGTCGTTGACGGAGCGCCGATTGAAGAAAGCGCCGTGGCCGCAATCGTGCTGGATCATGAAGATGCGCGCGAGAAAGCCTGCGGCAGGCACGGCGATGAGCAGGGTGAGGCCGTAGCTCACCGAGAGCGCGGCCCAGGCGCCGGCCCAAAGGCCGATGAAGGGCAGCACCGTGACGGCGATCTCGAGGATGCTTCTCGGCTGGTCGGGAGTGCGATAGGGGGCAAGGATCTTGACCCACTTTCGGGCGCGGATGGGATCCGCCTGGCGTTCGGTCGTGTTCAAGAGAGATGTGGTCCGTGTTCAGGGACGTCGCGCGACATTCGCTCCGGGAGGGGCGCCTGTCGGCCTTGTCCGGCGCGCGGCCATGTGCGGTCCGCGCAACATTCTTTAGTCATCGACGCATCAGCGCACCGCAAGGCGCGCACTGCGACAATTCTGTCCGTCTGGCGCCTTGTCCTTCCAGTAGATGGAATCTCCATATACGGGACGTGTCAGCCAACAAAGCGAGGATAAAACAATGTGGCAAGGGACCGACATCATGAGCGGCGTCGTGGGCTGGGGCGGTATGATCCTCGGCCCGCTGATCATGATCGGCATTCCGGTGCTGATCATCGTTCTGCTGATCGCGCTGGTGCGGCAGATCGGAAGCGGCACCCCTAGCACGACCGTGATCCACACGCCAGCGGACAAATCCGCACAAGAGATTCTGCGCGAGCGCTTCGCCCGCGGCGAGATCGACGCCCGGGAATATGAGGAGCGTCTGAGAACCTTGAAGGAGGCGACGACATGACCACGCGACGCACAGTGCTCAAGGGGCTGGCGGCCGGCGGGCTGGTCGCCAGCCCCTTGAGCAC
>JALUTE010000368.1 GCA_027058255.1 Methyloligella sp.
CGCCCCGGCCGATAGCGGCACGAGGCCGAGCTGCCAAGCATAGCCCAGCATGACCATGTTGGCGGCGATGGTGTCGCCGAACAGGCGCGCAGCAAGATCGTGAGCGTCGAGAAAATGCGCCTGCCCCGCCCCGGCCCGCGTCTCGATGGCATCGCGCAGGGCCGCGCCGGGAAGCTCGAGGTCCGGATCGCGGGTGAAATCGCCGGTGGTCATCTCATAGGCGTTCACAGCAAGGCGGGTGTGGCCCGGCCGCACCGTCTCAAGCACCTTGTGCCCGGCGGTGACCACCAGGTCGCAGCCGATGATCGCATCGGCCCCGCCGAGCCCGGCGCGGATGGCGTGGATGTCTTGCGGCCGGCGCGCGAGGCGCAAGTGACAGGTCACCGCCCCGCCTTTCTGGGCAAGCCCCGTCATGTCGATGGCGCCGACGCCGAGCCCGTCGATATGGGCCGCCTGGCCGAGAATGGCGCTCACCGTCACGACGCCGGTGCCGCCGACGCCCGTCACCAGCATGGCATAGGGTGAGCCCGTGAGGGCCGGCCGCGCGGCGGGCTCGGGCAGGGCCTCGAGCAGGGCGAGATCGGCCTCGGACAGGCTGGCGCCCGCAGGTTTTCGCAGCCGACCGCCATGCACGGTCACGAAGCTCGGGCAGAAGCCATCGAGGCAGGAATAGTCCTTGTTGCAGGCGGACTGGTCGATCACGCGCTTGCGGCCCCACTCGGTCTCCACCGGCTGGATGGCGACGCAATTGGATGCGAGCCCGCAATCGCCGCAGCCCTCGCAGACGGCCTCGTTGATGAAGACGCGCTTGGGGGGATCGGGATAGAGGCCCCGCTTGCGCCGGCGGCGCTTCTCGGCCGCGCAGGTCTGATCATAGATCAGCACCGTGACGCCGGGCTCGCCCGCGAGCGATGTCTGCACCCGGTCCAGCTCGTGCCGGTCGTGCACGCCGACCACGTGGGGAATGCCGGCCGCGCGGCCATATTTCCCCGGCTCGTCGGTGACGATGGCAACCCGCCGCACGCCCTCGGCGAGCATCTGGCGGGCGAGCTGCGGCACGGTCAGGCCACCATCGAGGGCCTGGCCGCCGGTCATGGCCACCGCATCGTTGTAGAGCAGCTTGAAGGTGATGTTGGTGCCGGCCGCGAGCGCTGCGCGAATGGCCAGAATGCCGGAGTGAATATAGGTCCCGTCACCGATGTTCTGGAACACGTGCGGGCGCTTGGAGAAGGGCGCCTCGCCGATCCAGTTGGCGCCCTCGCCCCCCATCTGGGTGAAGCCCTCGGTCGCCCGGTCCATCCATTGCACCATGTAGTGGCAGCCGATCCCGGCATAGGCGCGGGCGCCTTCAGGCAGGCGGGTGGAGCTGTTGTGCGGGCAGCCGGCGCAGAAATAGGGAATGCGGGTGATGATCTCGGCGCCCTCGATGCGATTTCCGGCGATGCGCCTGAGCTCGGCCAGGCGCGCCTTCAGCGCCTCGTCACCGCTGCGCGCAACCAGCCGCTCGCCGAGGGCGAGGGCGATCTCCACGGGCTCCAGCGCGCCCTTGGCAGGAAAGAGCGTGCGCTCGCGCTCGTCCTTCTTGCCGATGATGGCGGGCGCATCGGCCCGGCCATAGAGCTGCTCCTTGATCTGGGTCTCGATGAGGGAGCGCTTCTCCTCCACCACCATGACGAGATCGAGCCCCTCGGCGAAGCGCTCGATGCCTTCGGGCTCCAGGGGCCAGACCAGGCCGACCTTGTAGAGTCTGAGGCCAAGCGCATCGGCCCGCGCCTCGTCGATGCCGAGCGCATCCAGCGCCTGGCGCACGTCGAGATAGCTCTTGCCCGTGGTCACGATGCCGATCCGCGGGGCTCGCCCGCCGGTGAACACCAGCCGGTCGAGGCCGTTGGCGCGGGCGAAGGCGAGGATGGCCGGTCGCTTGTAATCGTGCAGCCTCGCCTCCTTGGCGAGCGGCGTGTCATGAAGCCGGATATTGAGCCCGCCCTCGGGCATCTCGAAATCGTCCGGGATGGCGATGGCGACGCGATCCACGCGCCCGTCCACGCTGGCGGTGGATTCGATATTGTCCTTCACGCATTTGATGCCGACCCACACGCCCGCATAGCGCGAGAGGGCGAGCCCCTTGATGCCGAAGTCGAGAATCTCCTGAACGCCCGCCGGGTTGAGCACCGGCATCATGGCATCGACGAAGGCGAACTCGCTCTGGTGGGCGGAGGTGGAGGACTCGCAGGTGTGGTCGTCCCCCATCAGCGCCAGAACGCCCCCATGGCGCGAGGTGCCGGCATGGTTGGCGTGGCGGAACACGTCGCCCGAGCGATCGACTCCCGGCCCCTTGCCGTACCAGATGGCGAACACGCCATCATGCTTGCCCTCGCCCCGGAGCTCGGCCTGCTGGCTGCCCCATATGGCGGTGGCGGCGAGATCCTCGTTGAGGCCGGGCTGGAAGACGATCTGCTCGGCCTCGAGCAGCGGCCTGGCGCGTGTGAGCCAGGTCTCCAGCGTGGCGATGGGCGAGCCGCGATAGCCCGTCACATAGCCGGCCGTATCCAGCCCCGCCGCCCGGTCGCGCGCCCGCTGCATGAGCGCGAGGCGCACCACCGCCTGCGTGCCGGTGAGCAGCACCCGGTCCTTCGTCAGATCGAACGTGTCCTCGAGGCGGACTTTCGCCTGCTTCGCCATGAAGGCCTCGCATCTCACGACCATCGCGGGGCTCGGCCCGCCGGGCACGGCCCCATTAGGTCAGCAATGCTGACATATTTCCCGGCCTGCGGCAATAGGGCGCGCCATCACAAGCATCTGAGCATTCGGGGGATGGGACCGGCGGGCGGCCTGGGGCGCGCCTCTGCCGCCGTCCCGCCCTGCTTGCCGCCCTCGGGGCAGCTCCTTGGCTGGGGGACCTGCGCAGGCTAGCCTTGGGCGACGAGGATGGCGCCGGAGACGAGCAGCAGGACGAGCACGACGCGGCGGAACGTCTCCTCGCTCACGCCAATGAACACCCGGGCGCCGAGCCAGGCTCCGAGCACCGTCAGCGGCATGCTGAGCAGGGCGACGAGCAGGGCATGCCGGCCGAGCGCGCCGCCGAGGACCATGGCGATGCTCGCCATGGCGAGCACGATCAGGTTGAAGGGCTGGTAGATGGCGCGCTGCTCGGGCGCGCTTGCGCCCCGCAATTGCAGCCAGACGAGCGGCAGCGGCGCCGAGAGCCCGGCAAAGCCGCCGAGAAACCCGCCCCCGAGGCCGACCACGCCGTCGGCCCGCCGGCCGCCCCAGCGCCCGATGTGGAGCCGGGTCAGGCGAAGCAGCCGCGTGAGGGCGTAGAGGATGAGAAAGGCGCCGACCGAGAAGCGCAGCGTTGCGGGCTCGGCCACCCGCAGCGCCAGCACCCCAACGGGCACGCCCACCGCACCGCCCAGCAGATAGGGCGCAAGCCGGCGCCACGCAAAGGCCAGGGGCAGGGTGGCGAGGCCCGCGAGCTGCGCCGCGACGGAGGCGAGGGCAATCACCGGCGGAACCAGGGGCGCCGGCAGGGCATGGAACCAGAAGCCCGCCGCCACGAGGCCGGTGCCAAAGCCGGCAAAGCCGGTGGTGAAGCCCGCAAGGAAGGCTCCGAGAAGCACGACGAGCAAGGCGAGGGGATCGGCGATCGCATCGGGCATCATCGCACCGGCCCGCCGCGTGCGACGGCCGGCCGGTCCGCCCGGGCCGAGCAGCCTGGCCCCGCCTCGTCGTCGTGCCGGGAAGGGGCAGGGCGCTGGGGCGGCGCCGGCGTCACACCAGGACCTTCCCCTCCTCGCCAATGGCGCTCTCGATCTCCTCCTCGCTCACATCCTCGCCCATCAGCATGTTGTTGTGGGCCTCGCCGGAGGGGATCATGGGGAAGCAATTGGCGACCTTGTGCACGCGGCAGTCGAAGATCACCGGCTTGTCAACGGCGATCATCTCGGCAATGGCATCATCGAGCTCGTCGGGCTTCTCGGCGCGAATGCCGACGCAGCGATAGGCCTCGGCCAGCTTGACGAAGTCCGGCAGGGCCTCGGCATAGGAGTGGGAATAGCGCCCGCCGTGGAGCAGCTCCTGCCACTGGCGCACCATGCCCATATACTCGTTGTTGAGAATGAAGATCTTGATCGGCAGGTCGTACTGGGCCGCCGTCGACATCTCCTGCATGGTCATGAGCACCGAGGATTCGCCCGCAATGTCGATCACCAGGGCATCGGGATGCGCGAGCTGCACGCCCACGGCCGCCGGCAGACCATAGCCCATGGTCCCGAGCCCGCCCGAGGTCATCAGCCGGTTCGGCTCCTCGAAGCGGTAGAACTGCGCCGCCCACATCTGATGCTGGCCAACCTCGGTCGTGATGTAGGTGTCGCGATCCTTGGTGGCCGCCCAGAGACGCTCGATGGCGTATTGCGGCATGATGACGTCGTCGCGCTTCCTGTATTTCAGGCACTCGCGCGCCCGCCATTCGTCGATGCGCTTCCACCAGGCATCGAGGGCGGCCTTCTTGACCTCCGGCGCCCGCGAGCGCCAGACCCGCAGCATGTCCTCCAGAACATGCGCGACATCGCCGATGATCGGCACGTCCGCCTTGACATTCTTGGAGATCGAGGACGGGTCGATATCGACATGGATGATCTTCGCATCCGGCGCGAAGGCGTCGAGCCGCCCGGTGATGCGATCATCGAAGCGCGCGCCGATGCAGACGATCAGATCGCTGCCATGCATGGCCATGTTGGCCTCATAGGTGCCGTGCATGCCGAGCATGCCGAGCCACTGGCCGTCGCTCGCCGGAAAGGCGCCGAGCCCCATCAGGGTCGAGGTGACGGGAAAGCCGGTGAGGCGCGCGAACTCGTGCAGAAGCCGGCTCGCCTTGGGGCCGGAATTGATGACGCCGCCGCCGGTGTAGAGGACCGGGCGCTCGGCCTCGGCCATCATCGCCACCGCCTCGCGCACGGCGTTCTGGTCCGGCTTGAGCTGCGGTCGGTAGCTCCGGTGGGCCACCCGCGGGGGCGGCGTGTACGCCCCGGTCTGGAACTGGATGTCCTTCGGAATGTCGACCACCACGGGGCCCGGGCGCCCGCTTCTGGCGATATAGAACGCCTCGTGCAGGACGCGGGCGAGATCGTCCACCGATTTCACCAGATAGTTGTGCTTGGTGCAGGGCCGCGTGATGCCGACCGTATCGCATTCCTGGAAGGCATCGTTGCCGATGAGGGCCGTTGGCACCTGGCCGGTGATACAGACGATCGGAATCGAGTCCATCAGCGCATCGGTGAGGCCGGTGACCGCATTGGTCGCGCCGGGGCCGGAGGTGACCAGAACGACGCCCACCTTGCCCGTGGAGCGGGCATAGCCCTCGGCCGCATGCACCGCGCCCTGCTCGTGGCGCACGAGAATGTGGCGCAGGCTGTTCTGCTTGAACAGCTCGTCATAGATCGGCAGCACGGCGCCGCCCGGATAGCCGAAGAGATGCTCCACGCCCTGGTCGACGAGCGCCTTGATGACCATCTCGGCGCCGCTCATTTTCGCCGCCCCGGGCGTTTTCGCCGCCCCACCTGCCTTTGCCGCCCCACCTGCACTTGCCGCCATGATCCGTGGACTCCCATTCACTTGCCGTTCCACGACGAGAATCGCGGAAAACCGTTAACCGTCCGGGCACCGCCCGAGAGAAGCGTTGCGCGCTCGCCCCGCCCGTTCGGCGTGCCGTCGAGCACGGGGCGCGCGGGCCGGTGCACGAGCCGCGCCCTCGCCGGAGACATTGTTCCGGCCGGGTTCCGGCCGGGTTCCAGCCGGGTTCCGGCCGGCATCTTCGCGTTCCCAGCCGGTGTCTTTGAGCAACCCCCTGGTGCCTCGCCGGTATTCGGCTGCGCACCCTATCGCCGCCCTAGGGGTGGGTCAACAGCCGATCGTTAACAAATGCAAAGATGTCGCGCGTCAAACGTTTGGATTCTTGCGCTGAGAACCACCTCCACGCAATCATGTTGCGCCTCAGCCATGTGAACTGACGCTTGGCATATTGCCGCGTCTCGGCCCGGCTGCGCGACGCCGCCTCGTCGAGGGATATCCGGCCCGCGAGGTGGGCCATGAGGGGCGGGACCCCATGCGCCCGCATGATCGGCAGGGCCGGATCGAGATCGAGGGCGGCAAGGCGTGCGACCTCCTCGAGCGCGCCGGCCTCCAGCATGTGCGAGAAGCGGGCATTGATGCGCGCATGCAGCGCCGCGCGATCGGGCGCGATCACGATCCGGCAAGCCTCGTCCTCGGCGATCAGGGGAGGGCCCGCGCCTTCGGCCTGCCAGTCGGCGAGGGAGCGGCCCGTCGCCTCCACCACCTCGAGGGCGCGCAGAACGCGCTGACGGTCCGAGGGGCGGATGCGCGCACCCATGACCGGATCGCGCGCGACGAGCATGGCATGAAGCGCGGCGGTGTCCCTCGCGCGCGCGATGGTGCGCCAGCGCCGGCGCACCGGCTCGGGAATGTCGGGGATGGGCGAGAGCCCTTCGAGGAGGGCACGGAAATAAAGCCCCGTTCCACCGACGATGATGGGCAGGCGGGCGCTCTGTCGTGCCTCTTCGAGAATCCCGGCCATGTCCGCCAGCCATCGGCCGACGGAGTAGCCCTCGCCCCCCGCCACATGGCCGTAGAGGCGATGCGGCGCCCGCGCCTCCTCCTCCGCGCTCGGGCGGGCCGTGATCACGCGGAGCTCGCGATAGACCTGCATGGAGTCGGCATTGACGACCATGGCGCCGAGGCGCTCGGCGAGCGCGAGGGCAATCGCGGACTTGCCGCTCGCCGTCGGTCCTGCAATAAGGATGGCCGCGGCGGCGCCGGCCCCTGTGTTCCGCTTGTCCTGGCCCGTCATCCAGCTTTTCCCGAGGACATGATCAATGCCGCTGATCAAACCATTTCGCGCGCTCAGACCGGCGCCGGGGCGGGCGGGCGAGGTCATTGCGCCGCCCTATGACGTGCTCTCCAGCGGCGAGGCCCGCGCCCTCGCCGAGGGCCGGCCCTGGAGCTTCCTGCACATCTCCAAGCCGGAGATCGACCTGCCGCCCGATACCGATCCCTATGACGCGGCGGTCTATGCCAAGGCGGCCGAGACCATGGCCGCCATGATCGAGGCCGGCGTTCTGGTGCGGGACGAGGCGCCCGCCTTCTATGCCTGGCGCCTCACCGCCGGCACGCACAGCCAGCTCGGCGTTGCGGTCACCGCCTCGGTCGCGGCCTATGAGAGCAACCGCATTCGCAAGCACGAGTTCACCACCCCCGTCAAGGAGGACGACCGCGTGCGCCAGATCGAGGCGGTCAATGCCGAGACGGGGCCCGTGATGCTCGCCTATCCGCAGGCGGGCGAGATCGACACCCTGCTCGCCGCCGCCGCCGCGCGGCCCGCCGATGTGGACGCGGTGACGGCGCATGACGGCGTGCGCCATGAGATCTGGGTGCTCAAGGATCGGGACACCATCGACCGGCTCTCGGCCGCCTTCGACGCGCTCGATGCCCTCTACATCACCGACGGCCATCACCGCTCCGCAGCCGCGGCGCGCGTCTCGGCGGCCCGCATCGCGGCGGGCGATGACGACCCGCAGGCCTCGCACCGCCATTTCCTCGCCGTCGCCTTCCCGCACGATCAGCTTCGCATTCTCGATTACAACCGGCTGGTGCGCGACCTCAACGGGCTCGGCTCGGACGCCTTCCTGGCGGCGGTGGCCGAGCGGTTCGACGTGGAGCCGGCACCGGGCCCCGTGCGCCCCGACGCGCCGCGCCGCTTCGGCATGTATCTGGCGGGCCAATGGTACCGCCTCACCATCCACCCGGATCGGGTCCCCGAGAGCGACCCCGTCGCCCGGCTCGACATTGCGCTGCTCGGAGACAATCTCATCGCCCCCATTCTCGGCATCACCGATCCGCGGCGCGACGAGCGCATTGCCTTCGTGGGCGGCGCGCGGGGGCTCGATGCGCTTGCCGAGCGGGTGGACTCGGGCGAGATGGCGGTGGCGTTCTCCCTTTACCCGACATCCATGAGCGATCTGATGGCGGTCGCCGATGCCGGTGCGGTCATGCCGCCCAAATCCACCTGGTTCGAGCCCAAGCTCGCCGATGGCCTCCTCTCCCACGTCCTCGACTGACGGCGGCGTGCCGCCGCCTCTCTCGTTGTCCCGCGCGGGGCGGTGCCAAGCGGGGAGGATGCGGTGGAAGGCCGGCCTACCACCGGCGCGCAAGGCGCGTGAGGGCGAAGAGCGCGACCAGGGCAAGGGCGATGGACGGCCCGCCCGGCGCATCGAGCCCGAGGGCGAGGGCGAGCCCCCCGCCAACGCCGGCGAGGGCAATGCCGGCGGCGATGAGGGCCATCTGCTCGGGCGTCCTGGCGAGCGGTCGGGCGCTCGCGGCCGGGATGATGAGCAGTGAGACGATCAGAAGAATGCCGACGATCTTCATGGCGACCGCCACGGTGAGCGCCAGAAGCACGATGAAGCCCATCTTGGCGCGGGCCACGGCGATGCCCTCGGCCGCTGCCAGCTCCTCGTGAACCGAGAGCGCGAGGAGCGGGCGCCAGAGCCGGGCAAGAGCGGCGAGAACGAGCATGCCGCCCCCGACCGCCCACGCGATATCGCCATCGCTCACGGCGAACATGTCGCCGAACAGGACGGCCATCAGATCGACCTGCGCGCCCTTCAGCAAGGCGGTCGCGATCAGGCCGGCAGCAAGCGCGCCATGGGCGAGAATGCCGAGCAGCGTGTCCCGGGGCAGGGGGCTGCGCCGCTCGAGGAGCACCAAGAGGGCGGAAATGGCGAGCGCCACCACCAGAACGGCGAGGGTGAGATCCATGGCGAGCCAGAGCCCGAGGGCGACCCCGAGGAGCCCGGAATGGGCCACCGTCGCACCGAAATAGGCCATGCGCCGCCACACCACGAAGCAGCCCAGGGGCGCCGCCACCAGCGCCACGGCCACCGCCACCACCACAGCGCGGGCGAGGGAGGAATCGGGGAGAACGCCGCTCATGGCCCGCGCTCCTTGTCGGCGTCGCGGGCGTCCGGCGCCGCATTGCAGACGCTGCCGTCGAGATCGTGCGCATGGTCGTGATCGTGGCGGTAGACCCCGAGGACCGCGGCAGGCTCGGGGCCGAACAGGCGGACATAGTCGGGATGGCGCGCCACCTGCCGGGGCTGACCCGAGCAGCAGACATGGCGATTGAGGCAGACCACACGGTCGCTCGCACCCATCACCACATGCAGGTCGTGGCTGACCAGGAGAACACCACAGCCATGGCGATCGCGAATCCGCCCGATCAGCGTATAGAGCGTCGCCGCGCCGGCGAAGTCCACGCCGCGCACCGGCTCGTCCAGAACGAGCAGGTCCGGCTTGCCTATGAGCGCGCGGGCAAGGGCCACGCGCTGGAACTCGCCGCCTGACAGCGTGCTCACCTGGGAATCGGCGAGATGCGCAGCGCCGACCTCGTCCAGCACCGTCTCGATGGCCGCCGCGCCCGCCCGCACGCCGAGGGTGAGAAAGCGGGCGACCGAGAGGGGGATGGCGGGGTCCACAG
>JALUTE010000369.1 GCA_027058255.1 Methyloligella sp.
GCGCAAGAGATCGCGATAGCCCTCCAGGGTGATCCAGGGGGTGAAGGCGACGAAGGTGGGGTTGAGGGCGAGCCCCGCCTCCCGGCACAGGGCGACCGCCCGGCGGAAATCGGCCGCCGTGTGGCCCTTGTCGAGCTTCCTGAGGATGGCATCGTCCACGCTCTCGATGGCGGAGGTGACGAACAGGCACCCGGTCTCGGCGAGGGTGCGCAAATGCGCGCCATGGCGAATGAGATGCTCGACCTTGACGGTGACGTCATAGGTGAGATCGGGCCAGCGCTCGTGCAGGGCCGAGACGATGCGCATGGCATGGCCCGGCCCGTTGAGGAAGTCCGGATCGCCGAAGGTGATATGCTCGGCGCCGGCCGCGACCTGCTGGGCGATGTCGTCGAGCACCACCTCGGGAGAGACGATCATGAAACGTCCGCCATAGACCGGCACCACCGGGCAATGGCGGCACAGATGCTTGCAGCCGCGGCTTGCCTCGCTATAGCCGACGGTGCGCCGGCTGCCATCGGGCATGGTGAGATGCGCATAGGCCGAGAGTGGCGGCAGGCCCGTGCGGTCCGGCCGGCGAAAGCGCTGCTTGACCAGGGTGATGGCGGGCTCGCTGGTGCGCGGCGCCCGGCCATCGGCGATCCGGCGGGCCATGTGCAGGAGCTCGGTCTCGAATTCGCCGCCGATGATCCGATCCACGCCGAGCCGGGCGAGATAGGCCGCGTTCATCGGCGCATAGAGGCCATAGGCGCAGATATGGGCATCCGGATTGCGCGCCCGGGCGTCTTTGATCACGGGCACGGCGAGCCGCGTCGCCGTGTGCATCGGCAGGTAGAACGCGATGAGATCGGCCTGCGCAAGGGCGCGCTCGTCGAGGGGCTCCACGGCGAGGTCGAGGCAGCGCACCGAGAAACCCTCGGCGCCGAGCCAGGCGGCGGGCGATGCCAGGCCGAAGGGCTGATGGCCCAGCGCATAGGTCGAGACGAGGGTGATGCGCATATGCAGACCCTCCCGGGGTCTTCGGGTGGCGCCAGACGGGGCGCGGGCGGTCGGGGTCGGGCTCAGCCCTTGCCCGCGCTCTCGCCTTCGCCCGCGCTTTCAGGAGCGGCCTCGCTGTCGCGGCCGCCCTCGTCGGCGTTCTCGCTCGCGCTCTCACGCCTTGCCGTCTCGTTGCTCTCGGCTGAGTCGGCTGCGGCCGCACCACCGTCGCCCTTTTCCGCATCGAGACTGGCGAAAATGGCGTCGGGATCGGGGGCCGCCTCGGGCGTGGCCGGTGTGGCCATGGCCTGCTTGGCAGCGCGGGCGAGCTCGGGCGCCACGTCCTCGAGGCGCGCCATGCGGCCGTCCTCGGGCTCCGGCTCGCTGGGCGGCGCGACATCGTCCGGGACGGGCTCGGCGGTGGTTTCCTCGGCCGGCAGCAGGGTGCCCGCCTTGGCCATTTCCTTCTCCGCCTTCTTGCGCTCGCGCTCCACCCGCCGGGCGGCCTTCTTCACCTCGTTGTCGAGGTCGGTCTGGGAGCACAGGCCCAGCGCCACCGGGTCCTGGGGCTGCAGATTGGCCGCGTTCCAGTGGGTGCGCTCGCGAATGGCCGTGATGGTGGGCTTGGTGGTGCCCACGAGGCGGATGATCTGGCTGTCCTTGAGCTCGGGATGGTTGCGCAGCAGCCACAGAATCGCATTCGGGCGATCCTGGCGGCGCGAGACCGGCGTATAGCGCGGCCCCTTCTTGGTCGCGACCTTGGGGACGACCACTTTCGGCTCGGCGAGCTTGAGGCGGTAGTTCGGGTCCTTCTGGGCGCGCTCGATCTCCTCGCGCGTGAGCTGGCCGGAGGCGATGGGATCCATGCCCTTGATGCCCTGGGCGACATCCTCATCGGCGATGCCCTTCACCTCCAGCACGTGCAGGCCGCAGAACTCGGCGATCTGCTCGAAGGTCAAGGCCGTATTGTCGACGAGCCAGACGGCCGTCGCCTTGGGCATGAGTGGTTTTCCTGACATTGGTGGTTCCTCATGGCCCCCAGCGCATGCGCCAAGGTGGCCAGACAAGCTGCGAAAATCGTGGGAATGGCCCATATATAAGGCGCCCGCGGCCCGCTGGCAATCGCCCTGTCGCGCGGGTGTGGGGGCGCATGAGATACGGGGCGCGGGCCAGGCTTGGCAAGGCGCCTGCGGCGGAGTATGTAGGGACGGCGTGGGGAGGGCGCCTTTCGTCCGGTCCTGCCGGTTTGGGTCCCGCCAGTGTGGGGCCGCGCCGGGTCGCGCGGCGAGGGCGAGCCATCGCCATTGCCGGTCCCCGGTTTGCCGCAGTAGCTCAGATGGTAGAGCAACGCATTCGTAATGCGTGGGTCGGCGGTTCGAGTCCGTCCTGCGGCACCACAAGAATCAAGGACCCCGACACCGACACCCGGCTCGCCAATTGAGACGCGCGCGACCGGCCGCAAATCGCTTCCGCATCAGGGGCGCCTGCGCCGGTTCCGCCAGCGCATGACCGGCTGCTCACTTTTTCGCCGGATAGCGCGCATAGACGGCGGTGCTTCCATCCTTGCGGACGAGCAGGACATCGTAAGCCTCCCTGGTGGAGCCGTAGTCCATCCCCGGCGAGCCGATGGGCATTCCGGGCACGCTCAGGCCTATGGCGTCCGGGCGCTCGCGCAGCAGGCGCCGTATCTCGCGCTCGGGCACGTGGCCTTCGATGGTATAGCCGCCGATCCGCGCGGTATGGCATGCGAAATTGCTGCGTATGCCGTGCTTGAGCTTGAACCGCATGAGCTGGCCCATGGTCAGGTCCTCGCGCCGAACCACGAAGCCGGCCGCCCGCATCCGATCCGCCCAGGCCGAGCAGCAACTGCAGCTCTCGGTCTTCTTGAGCTCGATGGTCAACGGCTCCGCCCCGGCCGCCACAGGCACCAGCAACAGGGCCGCGCCCGACATGGCCGCCGCCATCCATCTCAGGGTTGCATTGCGAAAGGCGCTTGCGGGTTTCAGCATGAGTGTTTCCTCCTGGTCATTCGCTGTTGTCGCTCTCGTGCATTGGCGCGCTCGCATGCGCTCGACACGGGCGCGCACTGCACCAAGCGATCCGGGCGTCGGCCATCGGCCAGTCCGCGGATGTCACCGCCTCGGGGCGCTGCCCGTCGCGTCCGAACGGCCCGTCCCGTGCGACGGTCTTCCATGGCGTCCTGCGAAGGCGTAGCGGGCAAGGGCGATTCCCAGCAAGATCAAGATGATCGCCAGACCGAAGGCGAGGGCCGAGACCAGGGCCATGCCCAGCCAATCGGCGATGCCGCAGGTGGAGCGCGATAGCAGGTGCCCCGTGGTCAGGATGTCGTCACTGCGTTGCATAGGGGTTCGCTCGGCCTGTGCGGGGTGACGGGCTGGCCGTCCAGGGCGATGATCCAGGGCTCGTGGCCTTCGAGTCGGAGCGCGAAAATCCTGGCATTGGCGGCGTTGATGAGGCGCAGGCGAATGCGCTCTCCCCGCCTCACGGCGACCGTGTCGGGGATGCGGCCGTTGATCGTCACGGTGTTGGCGACACGACCGTTATGGGCCGCGTCATGACGATTGCCGAAATCGTTGGCGATCTGCGCGTCGCGTTCCAGACGCCAGTCGTCCAGAACCCAGGTGATCTCCCGGTCGACCGCGACCGGCTCGCGCTCCTCGACGATCAGCGGGCCGTAAAGGCCGCGGTCCACCTGCTCGGAGCTGCGCAGGTGCGGGTGGTACCAGCAGGTGCCGGCGTCGGGCACCTCGAACGTGTAGGTGAAGGTGCCGCCATTGGCGGCAATCGGCGTCTGGGTGAGATAGGGCACGCCGTCCATGCCGGCGGGAACCCGCAGGCCGTGCCAGTGCACGGTGGTTGCCTCGGCCAGGCCGTTGGTGACATCGGTGCGAATCCGGTCCCCCTGGCGCACGCGGATCTCCGGTCCCGGCACCTGTCCGTTATAGGCCCAGACGCGGGTGCGCGGATGGGGGCGCGGCGCGATTTGCATCCGGCCTGCAGTGCTGGCCTTCAGCTCGAACGGCTTGACCTGCGGGAGCTTGGCCGACGTCCAGGACGGAAGCGCCGCGGCCGCGAGGCCTGCGCCGCCGGCAAGCAACAGATCGCGACGAGAGAGCGCCGCATGGAGAGATGATGACATGATGTGTTTCCCGAGTGAGCGAGTGAAGGGCCCGGCTTGCCGGGCGTGACAGCCGCGACCGTGGCATCGTCTGCAGCGATAGCAGATCGCCGCAGCGCCCACGGAGGTGGGGCGCCGTGTCAGGAAACGCGTTTGGGTGGGAAGGGCTCGGGCGGCGCGCGCCAGTCGGCAAGCTCCGACAAGGGAGCCGCCTCCATGTGGGCTGCTGACGACGGTTTCACCGCGTCGCAATGGCCTGCCGGCAGGGCCGGGCTCGCCGTCGCGCATTCGGAGCAGCAGGTCATGCCGACGTCATCGGGGCCGTCGGCGCAGTCGGTGCAGCCGCCGTCAACGTCCGACGGCAAGGACCTCTGAATGTCTGTTTCCGCAGCCTGGGCAATTTGCACGACCGACGCCGCCGCAAGAGCGGCGACCAGCACGATCACGACCATTCTCGCCCAGTCCATCATGTGCATCGCATAGGGGCGGGTGGCCATAAAGTCGAATGAAATCTTCGTAATCCGCCGGCGACGCATGGTGCTGCGGCTCGAAGCGGCGAGCCGGCGAGGCGCTCAGGCCTCGGTGTCCTTGGACTTGCGCGAGAAGACCTTGAGAGCGCGGGCCACGAACCATACCGGGAACACGATCACCGCCCCCAGAAGGAAATACTGCATCGCCCACTCGACGGCATCCAGGCCCATGTCGCGGATGCGGGCGATCAGGCGGCCGAGGCTCTCGAAAATCCGGAGCGCGTCGAGGTTGAGGGCCGCCAGAACGATGCCCACGACCACGGAAATGACGACCAGCTTGAGGATGACCATGAGGGGTCTTCCGCCAAAGAAACGGTCCATGAGCCGCTGTTCTCCCTGTCTCTCCTTCGATCGAGGCGCAATCTGTCGCATTTTGGCCGTCTCGTCCAGAAGCGGCGCCCCTTTCATTCGGCACGATGCTTGCGAATCAGTCAATATGATCAACCTCTCCTAATCGGCGGCTCCGCGCTGATGGCCCAGTGGCGCGTCCAGGCGAGGCCGAGCGAAGCAGGAGGATCGGGAAGGATGTCGAGATTGCTCGATTTGCGGATGGTGCGCGGTGAGGAGGCGGATGGCGGCCACCGGGTGACCGTCTGCGGCAAGGCCATGATCGCCGACATGTCGGGTGCGCTCTACTGGCCGGCCATGGACAGCCTCATGCTCGCGGATCTGGACCCGGATGCGGCGCCCGGCCATGACCGGCGCCGGGCGGGGCTCGCCCTGTGCGAGCCGCGCTCGACCCTCGGACGGCTCGCGATGCTCCTGGAGCGCTTCGAGCCTGAGCGGGTGATCGTTCTCGGAAGCGCCTTGCTCGAAGGCCATGCGGCCCATGGGGCGTGGGAGCGCCCTCGCACCATATGTGACGAGGACAGCCTGGATCTGCTTCGCACCCTTCAGGAAGGGCGGCAATGGGTCTGGGTTCAGTCTCCGGATGGGAAGGACGTGCACGGGCAGGACGAGCTGCCCCGCCTGCCGGACGGGCTGGAGGGTGCGGTTGTCGATCATCTGCTGCTCGGCGGCATTTGCCTGCGCCATGTGCCCTTTGCGGGGCCGACCACCCACGAGATCGCGGGCGGTCTCAGGCCGGCCGCCAGGATCGCCCTGCAGAGCTATCACCTCCGCCGGCCGTGCTTCGTCTCCAACGGCCTGAGGCTGGTCATGCCGGCCTTCGGCTCCCACAAGGGAGGGCGAAACGTTCTGGACGGGGCGTTCTCGTCGCTTTTCGCGGGGGAGGGGCTGCGCATATGGCTGCTCGGCCATGAGGGCATCTATCCCGTGGCGGCGCGCCAGCTCCGTCCCGAATCCACATAGGGACGCAGGCGGGGGATCCGGCTCGCCAGGCGGTGGCATGCCTGCCGGTGAGGGGGCACTCCCGGGGCGGGAGACCGTCGCCGGGCGCGCTCTTACCCCCGTGCGTGAGGGCCGATCGCTCGCCTCGCCGGCCTCAGTCTTTCTTGAAGATGGCCGAGGCGATGAGGCCGGCGAGCACCGCCGCCAGCACGGCGATCACGCCATAGACGAACGGGTGATCATAGGCCAGCGCATAGACCAGCCGCTCGGCCCCCCGCTTCTCGATGACCAGCTTTCGGGTGGTGGAGGAAAGCAGCGTGCCCTGGTGAAACAGGAAGGCCTGCACCTTGAACTCGCCCACGGGCACATTGGCCGGCACGTCGAGGGTGGCGCGAAAGAGGCTCGGGCCCGAGAAGGAAAGGCCGTAGTCGGCCTCGCGATAAAGCCCTGCCTTGGCCTTCTGGCGAATGACCGCCTGCCGAAAGGCGGCCAGCTCCTCGGCCGAGAAGCCGCCTCCGCCCTCCTCGATCCGCATGGGCACGTTGTCAAAACCGATGCGGTACCTGGCGAGCAGGGCCTTGTCGGCGATCTCGTCGATGGGGCGCGTGGAGATGAAGGCGTAATAGGCGGGCACGTCGTGCACCGACAGGGAGCGGGTGTTGACCCAGATGAAGGCCACTCGCGACTTCTGCCGCGCGACGAGCGTCTCGTTTGGTCCCCAGATCACCACTGCGATGTCGTAATAGCCCGACTCCGCCGCATCCTGCCGGCTGTTGTGGATGGCCCCGAAAATGACGATGCGTGTGCCGGAGAAGTCGGCCTCGATGGGGATGGAGCGGGTCGAGACGTCGATCTCGATGGACTCGGGACCGCGATCCAGGCCGGTCGCGACCGGCGCGGCATGGGGCGCGGACATGCCGGCGAGCAGCAGGGCGACAGCGGCGGCGAAGGTGAGGGCGAGGGCGCCGAGCGCCCCGGCACGGTTGGCGTGGTTGTCGCATCCCCTGTCCATGGCTCAGTGCCCTCCGATGGCGCGGCCGATGGAGAACAGGTCGTCCGGCGTTGCAATGAGGTTGTAGCCGAGCCGTATACAGACGAGCAGGACGAGCAGCGCCAGGAGCGCGCGCAGCTCCTCACCCTTGAGCTTCTGCCCCACACGCACGCCAAACTGGGCGCCGATCACGCCGCCGGTCATCAGCAGCAGGGCCAGAACCGCATCCACGGTCTGGTTCTGCGTGGCGTGCAGAATGGTCGTGAGCGCGGTCACGAACACGATCTGGAACAGCGACGTGCCGACCACGACATTGGTGGGCACGCGCAGGAGATAGATCATGGCTGGCACCATGACGAAACCGCCGCCCACGCCCATGATGGCGGCCAGAAAGCCCACGAGGACGCCGATGATCAGGGGCGGAATGGCGCTGATATAGAGCTTGGAGCGCTTGAAGCGCTGCTTGAACGGCAGGCCGTGGATCCAGTTGTGCTGTCCGGGCCGGCGTGTCGGCGCGCCCCCCTCGGCGCCACGCGACTTGCGAATGGCGTTGAGGCTCTCCACCAGCATGAGCGAGCCGATGATGCCGAGGAAGGTCACATAGCTCAAAGAGATGATGAGGTCGACCTGACCGATCTGACGCAGAATCTTGACGATCTGCACGCCGATGACGGCGCCGACGACACCGCCTCCCAGCAGGATGGTGCCCATCTTGACGTCGACATTGCCGCGCCGCCACTGGGCAAGCGCGCCGGACACGGAGGAGGCGACGATCTGGTTCGCTTCCGTCGCGACCGCCACCGCAGGTGGAATGCCGGTGAAGATCAGAAGGGGGGTCATCAGGAACCCGCCGCCAACGCCGAACATGCCCGACAAAAAGCCGACGGCGCCACCCATGCCGAGAATGAGAAAAATGTTCACCGATATCTCGGCGATGGGCAGATAGATTTGCATCCGAAGCAGCCTGACTGGACTCGAGTGGCCCGATATATCCCGGAGCGCCGCCAGCTCGCCCGAAATGCGTGCAGGACGCGGCGAGGCGAGACTCCAGAGTTGTGTGGTTATTGAGCAATCGTATCGCGGGCGCGGATCCGTGCCCGCGTCTGGTAAAGACCTCCGTGGCGCCGAGGTCAATGCGACGTAATGTACGGGCAGGGGGAAAATGGAAAAAGGGGATGGGTGACCCGGGTCCGTGCGGGACGGGATGCGGCGAGGGGCCGGCAGCGCATGGCCGGGAGCTGCGCGCTGCCGGCCCGCTTTGCGCGATGCAGGCCGGCAGCGCGAGCAGCCGCGATGGCGGGGTGGATCAGCTCGCCCGTCCGCGCGCGGACCGGCTCTGGGCCCTGGGGGCGCGGACAGTGGCATCGATCGGGAGCGCGCGCCAGCGTCGAGCGCGGCGCTCGGCGATCTTCAGGGCCTTGACTCCCAATCGCGCCTTCAGGCGGTTGCGGCGGCGTGCCGCCTCCTTGTCGCCTTGGCGGGCGGCGACCGAGTACCAGACATAGGCCTCCACCAGGTTGCGCTCGACGCCGAGCCCGTTCTCGGAGAGAATCGCGAGGTTGAACTGGCTGTCGGGCAGGCCGCGCTCGGCCGCCTTGCGGAACCAGAAGGCCGCCGTGGCATAGTCCGCCGCGCCGCCGTTCTGGCCGGTGTGCAGAACGGCGATACCAGATCCGGGCCCGGCCGAGATCCTTGGTGACGCCGCGACCGCGCTCGTAATGGGCGGCGAGGCGAAACTGCGCCCGGGCCAGCCCTTTCGCCGCGGCCCGCTCATACCAGCGCACGGCGGCAGCGGCATCCACTGGCACGCCGCGCCCGCGGGCATAGCGGTCGGCGATCTCGAACGCGGCGACGGGGTCACCCTTGGCTGCCGCGATGCGGATCGAGTAGGGCGCGATGGCGGCGGGCGGAAGATCGGGCGCAGGGTTGACGCTGCCCATGGCGTGCCCCTGGGGCTCGGCCGGCATGGAGGGCGCGAGGGAGGCAGGGCGCACGGGGGATGCGGGCTTGGCCTGGCCGGGTGCGGGGCGTTGGCCGGCACGCGCTGCGGCGCTCGCTGTCCGCTTCGCACGGGGCGAGAGCTGGCGGATGCTGAAGCCCGGCGGGACCTCGAGCCGTGAGAGGTCGGCGTCCGTTCCGCTCGTCGCGCCGGTCCCCATGCCTTGTGCGGGCAGACCCGTCATGCTGCGTCTGGCGGGTGTCGATCCGGCGGCGCCATTGCTGTCGTCCTCTTCACGCGGGCGAAGGGCCGGCTCGGGCCAGGGTGCCGGCGCGGGGGCGGCGCCGGTGCGGGTGCGCTCGGCCTGTCCGGCGGCGTCCGGCGTGCTCGCGGCCGGCGGGCGCAGGCGATCCGCCGCATCGGAGCGCTTGCTCGCCTCGGCCGGCAAGCTCTTCTCCTGCAGGGCCGGCGGCATTGGCGCCTCGTCTCGCGATACCTTGCCATAGAGCATGCCAGCGCCGGCGATGAGGAGGGCGACGATGGTGAGGACGATCACGGGGCGTGGGGCGCCCTTGTTGAACGAGAAAAGCGCCTTGCGGAGTTTCGCGGCCGGTTTTACGGCGCTCTCCTGCGATTCGGAGGCCCTGCTCGCGGCCTGCTGGGTGCGAGGGGGCATCGGT
>JALUTE010000370.1 GCA_027058255.1 Methyloligella sp.
CTGATGGACGCGGTGACCGCCGTCTCCGGCTCGGGGCCGGCCTATGTGTTCCTCCTCGCCGAATGTCTGGCCAAGGCGGGCGAGGCGGCGGGCCTGCCGGGCGATCTCGCAAGCCGGCTCGCGCGCGAGACGGTGGCCGGCGCCGGTGCGCTTCTCGCAGCCTCACCGCTTGAGGCCGAGACGCTGCGCCGGAACGTGACCTCGCCCGGCGGCACCACCGAGGCCGCGCTCGAGATTCTCATGGGCGAGGCGGGTCTCGAGGATCTCATGCGCCGCGCGGTCGCTGCCGCCACGGCCCGCTCGCGCGCCCTCAGCGGCTGACACGCCCCCCTCCTCTCCTCCTCTGCGTCCACCCTCGGCTTCGGCCCGCCATCCGCATCGGCCCCGGCCCGCCCGCTTGCCGCCGGCCATTCGTCTCCTCGCCCCTTCTAAAGTGGCCGCCCGCGTCCTATTCTGTTGAACAGGAGGTGCCATGCCATGCTGGACCAGACGACCACGAAGGGCCGCATCATCGCGGCCGCCATGAAATGCGCCGAAACCCGGCGCTGGAGCGAGATCAGCCTCTATGACATCGCCGAGGAGGCCGGCGTCGGCCTCGACGTTCTGCGTGCGAACGTCCGATCCAAGGGTGCGATCCTGGCCGCCTTCATGCGGGCCGTGGATGACGAGGTTCTCAAGCGCGCGCCCAAGCGGGAGGAGGGCACCACGGCCCGCGACCGCCTGTTCGACGTGATCATGACCCGCTTCGACGTGCTCGCCCCCTACAAGCCGGCGCTGCGCAATATTGTCCGGGATGCCCCGACGACGCCGGAGCTTCTGCCCGCCTGCCTCTGCGCCCAGCACTGGATGCTGGCGGCGGCCGGGATCGGCACGGACGGGCTCGAAGGCGCGGCCCGGATGGCGGGCCTTGGCGCGATCTATGCTCGGGTGTTCGCCATCTGGCTGGAGGAGGAGGACCCGTCGAGCCCGAAGACGATGGCGGCCCTCGACCGGCGCCTGGCCCGCGCCGAGGGCGTCGCGCGACGCCTGCACGATTTCGGCGAGGGGGCGCGGCGCATGATCTGCGCCGTGGCGCCGAAGGGGCTTGGCAGGATATGCCGCGCCCGATCCGGGATGGAGGCGCCGGCGCCCGAGAGCGGGGCGCCTTCGCCATCGGGCGGCGTGGACGCCGGGGCCGGCCCGGGCGCGCCGCAGCCCGGCACGGCGTGAGCGGCAGAACGGTGACAGCTCGGCGGGGGCGGGTGTGAGCGAAGAGGACAGCGCGGGGGCATCGGCCCAGGCCATGGCCGCGCCCATCGCTTTCGAGGATTTCCTGCGCGTCGATGTGCGGGTGGGCACCATTGTGGCCGCCGAGCCCTTTCCCGAGGCGCGCAAGCCCGCCTACAGGCTGCGCATCGATTTCGGCCCCGACATCGGCATCAAGGCGAGCTCGGCCCAGCTCACCGTCCATTACACGCCGGAAAGCCTCATCGGCCGGCAGGTGGCCGCGGTGGTGAATCTCCCGCCGCGTCAGATCGGCCCTTTCATGTCCGAGGTCCTCACCCTCGGTTTTCCCGACGAGGCGGGCGCGGTGGTGCTCATCGGCCCCGACCGGCCAGTGCCCAACGGCGCCCGGCTGTTCTGAGCTCTGGTTTGGGCCGAACGGCGCGCGAGGCCACGGATCGCCACCGCGGCACGGCATTTCGCGCCGCGCCGCGGCGCATCCCGGACGATGCGCGCAAGTGCGGTGGTCCCCTTTCCAGGGCAATCGCTCGAAGCCCCAATCGCCTCTCTTTTCGTCATCGCCGTCCTCGGGCTTGACCCGGGGACCAGACCCGGCGATCCAGGGCCGCAACCTGCGAGCTTGCCGCCCTGGATCACCCGGTCAAGCCGGGTGATGACGTGAAGGAGAGCAGCGATTGCGCTATCAGTGCCTGCACGCGATGCGCTTCGGGCGTTCATGCGTACGCTGACGTCTTTCAAGCGATTGCCCTGGTCCCCTCTCGGAGCGCGCCACTCAGCCTTCGGCGCGCCGGTGGCGCTCCTCGCCAAGGGGCTGCAAGGGGGGAAGGATCTCGATCACCCGGCTCGGCGGAAAGACGACTGTCGCCTTGGTGCCCTTGCGCAGCCGGCTCTCGAGCCTGAGCTCGCCGCCATGCAGCTCCATCAGATGCTTGACGATGGGCAGGCCGAGGCCGGTGCCGCCCTCGGCCGCGTTCTGGGCCAGCGTCCCCTGGCCGAAGGCGCGCATCACCTTGGGGATCTCGTCTTCGGGAATGCCGGGGCCGTTGTCCTGGACGCTCAGATATTGATGCCCGTCCTCGAGCTGGTCGGCGATGATCACCACGGTGCCGCCCCGCGGCGTGAATTTGAGAGCGTTCGAGAGCAGGTTGAGCGTCACCTGGCGCACGGCCCGCTCGTCCGCCCACAGCGGCGGGAGCGCATCGGCAAAACGCTCGATCACCTCCAGGCCCTTGGCCTCGGCCCTCAGCTTGAGAAGGCGGCGGCACTCCTCGCCCACCTCGGCAAGCCGCACCGGCTGCTCGTTGAGCTCATAGCGTCCGGCCTCGATGCGCGAGAGGTCGAGGATCTCGTTGATGAGGTTGAGCAGGTGCGAGCCGCTTTCGTGGATATTGGCCGCATAGTCCCGGTAGGTTGACGAGCCCATCGGCCCCAGGAGCTCGTTCTTCATCACCTCGGAAAAGCCCAATATGGCGTTGAGCGGCGTGCGCAGCTCGTGGCTCATGGTGGCGAGGAAGCGGGACTTGGCGAGATTGGCGGCCTCGGCGCGCCGGCGCGCATCGTCCGAGACGGCCTTGGCCTCCTCGAGCTCGGCGATGAGCGAATCCTTCTCGGCGCGAAAGCCGAGCATGGCGAGCACCGTCGCATTGAGCCCGCGGGCGAGAAAGATGAAATAGACATGCACGCCGAGCGCCATGGAGGCGAGCGCCCAGTAGAACGGCGTGCCGATGGCCATGAGCCGGATCGAGAGCGCGATGGTCATGGGGATGGTGCCGGCATAGATGATGGGCACGACCGTCGAGGCGAACATGGTGCGGATGGCGAGCACCAGCGTGATCGCCGCGAAGATGAAGACATGGGAGGAGGGGTCGGGCGTGTCCATGGCGATGAAGGCGATCCCGCCCCAGGCGATGCCATTGGCGAGCTCGGCCAGGGTGAGGCGCTTGCGCCACAGGGTGGGGTCGACCTCGCGCGCGGGCAGGCGGGCGAATCTGCGGCATTGCCAGATGAGCCAGGCCTTGGCCGCGAGCACCGAGGCGAGCCAGAGGATCGGCTGAACGACCGGAGCCCAGAACATGGCGGCGAGTGCGAAGATCACCGCCAGCAGGGGAACGGTGACGGAGGCGCCGAGCTCGTTGCGCACGAACATGAGCAGCAACTCATAGTCGAATGCGGGTGTCGTCTCGCCGGCCTGCAGGGCGAGGCGCTCGCGGGTCTGACGGACCTTGTCGGCGGCGGCGCGGGCAGCGGCGCTTGGTCTTCTCGCGTCCGTGCCCCGCCAGGCGGACGCGCCAACGCCTCCCCCGGCCGGCATTGCGCTGTGGCTAGCCCCCATCTCTCGAACCCATGCGTGCTGCTCCGCCCCCCAAGCGCTCGACAGGGGCAACTTTCCGTTCATTTTCCTAAATCCTGGTTTACAGCCGCGCCAAAAGAGCATTGTCTGACCAACGCATGGCAAGGAAGGTGAACCCATGTCGCGAACCGCGTGGACATGGATCGGGATCGCCGCCGCGCTCGCCCTGCTGTGGATCCTGCGCGCATCCGATGCCGAGCTGCCCGCGGAGCTGCGTGGGCGGCCGGAGGTCGTCGATGGCGACAGCCTGCGGCTCGGTGGCGAGCGGGTGCGGCTCGTCGGCATCGACGCGCCGGAGGGGCGCCAGAGCTGCGAGCGGGCCGGCAGGCCGTGGCCGTGCGGGCGCGTTGCGGCGCGCCGGCTGCGCGAGATGATCGCCGGCCGGCCCGTCGTCTGCGCGGTCGAGGATGTGGATGGCTATGACCGTCTGCTGGCGGTATGCCGGGTTGCGGGCCAGGGCGCCGGCGAGAGCCTCAACAGGGCCATGGTGCGCGAAGGTTGGGCCGTGGCCTTTGGGCGGCGCTACCTGGCGGAGGAGCGGGCGGCGGAGAAGCGCCGCGCGGGCCTCTGGTCGGGCCGCTTCGAGCGCCCCCGCGCCTGGCGGCGGCGCCATCTCGGCGATGCGGCGGCCGGCTGAGGCGCGCAAGGCCGGTATGGCGGGGCAGGCGCGCAGCCGGCCCATGCGATCGTGAGCGCTTGCACGCGGCGGCGGCCTCGATTACGAGTGGGACGCGAGTGCGCCGGGGAGCCGGCGGGTTGCGGCCGGGAGGCTGAGAAGGCGAGGGCGAGAGCGCGATGAAGATCATCGAGGACGGGCGGGCACCCAACCCCCGCCGCGTGCACATCTTTCTCGCCGAGAAGGGCATCACGGTGCCCTTCGAGCAGATCGACATCATGAAGAAGGAGCACAAGAGCGGGGCATTTGCCGCCTACAATCCCCTGCAGCGCGTGCCGGTGCTCGTGCTCGACGATGGCACGGCCATTTCCGAGAGCGTCGCCATCTGCCGCTATTTCGAGGAGCTGCATCCCGAGCCTGCCCTCTTCGGGACCACACCCCTGGAGCGCGCCCGGATCGAGATGTGGAACCGGCGGGTCGAGTTCGACCTCTTCTGGCCCATCGCCCAGTGCTTCCGACATCTGCACCCGGCCATGGCCGAGCTGGAGGTCCCGCAGGTGCCCGAATGGGGCGAGGCCAACCGCCCGCGCGCCCAGGCCATGCTTGCCATTCTCGACCGCGCCCTTGCAGAGCAGCCCTTCATCGCGGGCGAGCGCTACTCCATCGCGGACATCACCGCGCTCGTGGCGGTGGATTTCATGAAGCCCGCCCGCATCGCGCGGCCGGCGGGCCTCGACCATCTCGAGCGCTGGCATGCGGAGATCTCGGCCCGGCCGAGCGCCAAGGCGTGATCGCGCGGGGGAGGATGCGATCGGCCCCGCATCCTCCGCGACCATCGGGCCGGACCAATCCATTTCGACTGTCGGTGACACAGGGATCGGGGGGAGCGGATGAAACTCACGGTTGTCGGATGCGGGGATGCCTTCGGCTCGGGCGGGCGGCTCAACACCTGCTTTCACGTGCAAAGCCGCGCGGGCACCTTTCTGATCGATTGCGGCGCCAGCGCGCTCATCGGCCTGCGCCGTCTCGGCCTCGATCCGGGCGAGATCGACACGATTTTCATCACCCATCTGCATGGCGACCATTTCGGCGGCCTGCCCTGGGTGCTCATCGACGCCCAGCATGTCACCAAGCGCAGCCGGCCGCTCACCATCGTGGGGCCGACGGGCACGGAGTCCCGCTTCACCGCCGCAGCGGAGACCCTGTTTCCACGCTCGACCCAGATTCCGCGCGCCTTCGATCTCACCTTCGTGGAGTATGACGGCGACGGCCGCTCCCAGCATGTCGGCGGCGTGATGGTGACCCCGTTCGAGGTGCGCCATGCCTGCGGGGCGCCGCCCTATGCGCTGCGTTTCGAGGTCGCCGGCAAGATTCTCACCTTCAGCGGCGATACCGGCTGGGTCGACAGCCTCTACGCCGCCGGGGCGGATGCGGATCTCTTCATCTGCGAGTGCTATCAGTACGACGTTCAGACCAAGTACCACCTCGACTTCAAGACCATCTCCCGCAATCTCTATCGCATCGGCGCCAAGCGCACGCTGCTCACCCATATGAGCGAGGCCATGCTCGCGCGCACGGGCGAGGTGGCGGAGGACGGCTTTCTCCTGGCCGAGGACGGCATGGTCCTGGAGGTGTGAGGGCCAAACGGCCGGCGGCGAGGGCTGGCACGGGCCATGACGAAGCGTAAAGATGACGTGCGGTGGCGACGGGACCGCCTCTCCTCGACGTCATCACCGGGCGAAGACCCGGTGATCCAGGGCCAGGTGCACCGGCGGCTCTGACCTGCCGCTCTGGATGCCCGGGTCACGCCCGGGCATGCCGAAGGAGGGATGCGAGCAAGGGTGAGCAAGAGTGCGGGCCACGCTCAGGTCGTGTAACGGAGTTGATGACGGGCAGGCGACGGGCAGAGGAGCTGGACCGGCTGGTGGCCGAGGTGCGGGCCTGCCGCATCTGCCGCCATGCGCCCGAGGGGCCGGCGCTGCCGCATGAGCCGCGCCCGGTGCTGCGGGTGAGCGCAACGGCGCGCATTCTCGTCTGCGGCCAGGCGCCGGGCACGCGGGTGCACGCCTCGGGCAAGCCCTTCACCGATCCCTCGGGCGAGCGGCTTCGGGCCTGGATGGGGGTGAATGAGGCCATTTTCTACGATGTGCGCCGCATCGCCATCCTGCCCATGGGGTTCTGCTTTCCGGGGCTCGATGCCAAGGGCGGCGACCTGCCGCCGCGCAGGGAGTGCGCCGCCCATTGGCGCGCCCGGCTGATGGCGGCGCTGCCGGCGGTGGAGCTCGTTCTGCTCGTCGGGCTCCATGCCCAGCGCTGGCATCTCGGCCGCCGGGCCGGCTCCAGCCTCACCGAGACCGTGCGCAACTGGCGCGCCTATCTGGAGCCGGAGGAGGGCGCGCCGGCCCGGCCGCGCCACCTGCCCTTGCCCCATCCCTCCTGGCGCAACAATGCCTGGCTCAAGCGCCATCCCTGGTTCGAGGCGGAGGTGCTGCCGAGCCTCAAGCGCGAGGTCGCGGCGCTCCTGTGACCGCGATCCTGCGTGGGGCCGGTGCGCGGATCTCAGGCCCCGGCCTGCGCGTGGTCGGCGAGGCGGGCGAGAAAGCGCGTGCAGGCCTCGAGCTGGTCGCGGGTGACGAACTCGTCCGGCGCATGCGCCTGGGCGATGTCGCCAGGGCCGCACACCACCACGTCCGAGCCGGCCGGCAGGAAGAGCCCCGCCTCGGTTCCATAGGCGACGGCGAAGGTCTCGTTCTCCTGCAGAAGATCGAGCGCGAGCGAGACGGCCGCCGAGTTCCGGCCGGCGGCGAAGGATGGGATGCGCGCCTGGGGCACGATCTCGATTCCGCATTCGGGGCTCCTCTTGCGCATCTCGGCGGTGATGGCCTCGGCGCGCGCCATCAGGCGCTGGACCACCAGGTCGGGATCGACCCCCGGCAGCGCCCGGATCTCCCAGGTGAACCGGCATTGCCGTGGCACGATGTTCTGGGCCGTGCCGCCCGCGATGACGCCGGTCTGAACCGTGCTCCAGGGCGGTGTGAAGCGCGCCGAGCTGTAGCGGGCCGCAAGGTCGCCCTCGGCCTCGACCAGGACGTCGATGAGGCTCGCCGCCCGGTGAATGGCGTTCTCGCCAAGCTGCGGCTGGCTGGAATGGGCGGCAAGGCCCGTGACGATGGTCTCGAAACGGGCCGCGCCCTTGTGCGCGTCCACGACCCGCATGGATGTGGGCTCGCCGACGATGACGAGCCTCGGGCGCACGAGCCGGCTGGCGAAGGCGGCGATCATCCGGCGCACGCCAAGGCATCCCACCTCCTCGTCATAGGAGAAAAGGAGATGGATCGGGATCGCGAGGCGCCGGGCGGCGAAATCGGGCACCATGGCGAGCACTGCGGCGATGAAGCCCTTCATGTCGGCGGCACCGCGCCCATAGAGCCGGCCATGGCGCTCGGCGAGACGAAAGGGGTCGCTCGACCAGCTCTGCCCCGCCACGGGCACCACGTCGGTGTGGCCCGAGAGCCCGATCCCGCCCACATCGCGCGGCCCGATGGTGGCGAACAGATTCGCCTTCTCGCCACTCTCGCTCTCGATGATCTGGCTCTCGACGCCGAAATCCGCCAGATAGTCCCGCACATAGGCGATGAGCGCCAGATTGCTGTTCGCGCTGACGGTGTCGAAGGCGACGAGGTCGGCGAGGATGTCGATGCATGATCGTCGGCTGGCGGTCACGGGGCAGCTCCTTGCTCTCTGTCGGGGAACGGGTTCTCTGTCGGGGAACGGGCTCGGGGCGTCCGGCCGGACGCCATGCCGCCATGCCCCCTGGCGACGCGAATGCGCGCCATCATAGAAGCGCCCTCATGGAGAGGTAAGACTTGATGTCACGCTATCTTTATGGAGGATCGCGCATAGTGTTGATACCGTCCGGGCGCGATGCCGGGTGGTCTTGCTGCGCAAACCATGGGAGACGAGGTTTTGGACGCGATTCGCGCGGGCTCTTCCGCGAAGGGCGAAGCTGGCATGCCGGACGCCCCCGACATCCCGGGGGCGGGTGATGGCGCGCCGGACATGCGCCTCGTCTCAGGCAAGGTCCCGGACAGGGCGGCGGGCGGCGGTGATGGCGCCGGGGCGGCAGGAAAACGCCCGCCGGGGCGTCTCAGGCGGGCCATGCGGTTCACGGCCAAGCTGCTTCTGCCCTTCGTCGTGCTCGCCGCTGGCGTCGCTTCCTATGCCTGGCTGAAGGCGACGCGCCCCGTGCCGCCACCGAGGGTGGAGCAGGAGCGCAGCTATGCCGTGCGCGCGGTGACCGTGCGCCGTATCGATGTGCGCCCGACCCTCAAGCTTTATGGCCAGACGATTGCCGGCCGGCAGGTGGCCTTGCGGGCGCTGGTCGCAGGCGAGGTCATCGCCACGGGGCCGCATCTGCGCGAGGGGGCCATTCTCGCGGAAGGCGAGATGGTGCTGAAGATCGACCCCTTCAACTATGAAGGCGCGCTCACCGAGGCCGAGGCGCGGCTGACCGAGGCGCGGGCGCGGCTCGAGGAGATCGAGGCGCTGACGGCGCTGGAGGAGTCGAACCTGAAGCGCGCCCGCGAGCAGCTTGCCCTTGCCGAGAAGGACGTGGCCCGCGCCGCTGCCCTGGTGGCCCGCGGCACCGTGTCCAAGAAACTGCTCGACGACCGGACGGTCATCCTCTCCCAGCGCCGCCAGGCGGTGGAGCAGCGCGAGGGCAATTACAAGGTCCAGCGCGCCCGGGCCGCCCAGCAGCGCGCGACCATCGCCCGGCTCGAATGGGCGGTGCGTCAGGCCAAGCGCCGGCTCGCGGACACGGTGCTCAAGGCGCCCTTCAGCGCCTACGTGTCCAATGTCGGGGCAGAGGTCGGGCGGCTTCTCTCGGTCAACGACCAGGTCGCGGTTCTGCTCGACCGCAACTGGATCGAGGCCCGGTTCACCCTTTCGGACACCCAATATGGCCGCATTCTCGCCGCCGAGGGCACGCTGATTGGCCGGCGCATCACCGTGGTCTGGCATGTGGGCGATGAGCCGAAGCGCTATCCGGCCCGCATCGTGCGGGTGGCGCCCCGCATCTCGGCGGCGAGCGGCGGCGTGGATGTCTATGCCCGGCTCGACAACCCCCTCGAGCCCATGCCCATTCGTGCCGGCACCTTCGTGGAGCTGCACGTGCCGGACCAAACCTATTCGGGCGTGGTGCGCCTGCCGGCCTCCGCGCTCTACAATGGCGACACCGTCTATGCCATCGAGAAGGGGCGGCTCGCGGCCCGCAGGGTGACGGTTGTGGGCGCCGCCGGCGACGACATTCTGGTGACCGGCGCCCTTCGCCCCGGCGAGCGGG
>JALUTE010000371.1:0-10277 GCA_027058255.1 Methyloligella sp.
CCCTGGGCTCGCCCGCCGCGTCGGCAGGGGGCGCGGTGCCGGCGTGCGTGTCAATGAGGAGCCGCCACTGGAGCTGGAGGCCGCAGCAGCCGTGCTGCGTCCCCGGGCGGTGGCCGGGCGCATGGCGGCGGGCGAGCCCAGGGTGATGGTGGGCTTGGGCGCCGCCGATTCGTGGCGTGCCACGGCACTGGCCGCATCCGCGGGCCCGGAGCTGCGGGCGGCAAGGCGCGATGCGGATGCGCCGGCGCCCGCGCCCTGCGTGACGACGTCAAGCCCGGGAATGGGCCCCGTCCCATCTCTGCGCCGCACGCTGGCGACGTTGACGGGCTTGGCCGGCCGCCGCGGCGCGGACAGGGCGGCCGGACGGTTGAGCCGGACGGCCACGGTGCGGACCTTGCGCGTGCCCGGGGCGACGGCGCGTGTTGCGCTGCTCGGGCGCAGGGTCGGTGTGGCGGCGCTCGAAGGCGCCGGCGCTGGCGCTGGCGCGGGCGCCGTGCTACCGGGCAGTCCGGAGATGGAGACACCGGGTATGGTCGCGGGCTCGGGCGCCGGCGGCGATGCGGACGAGCCGCCGGAGCTGGAACCCGCCCCGACCGCTGTCGCGCCTGCAGCGCCGGCATCGGCGGTGCGCGTGCCGCTGCGGCCGAAGCGCTCGTAGATCACCTTGCCCTTGTGACGGAACTGCCGGCCGCCGGGCTCGGCGGGCTTGACCTTCACGGGGCTCGGATCGGCGGCGATGACGGAGGGCTTGCCCGCGCCCCCATCACCGATGATCTGCTTGTAGGCGAAGGCGAGTCCGCCGCCCACGAGAACGGCGCCGGCGAGGGCGGCGAGCACGAGCTTGCCCTTGGGGCGCGATGGCTCCTCCATGTCGGCCATGTCGGCCATGTCGCCATAGGCTTCGCCCTCGCCCTCATAGGGCGCCTCGGTGGACGCATCGCCCGCGTAGAAGCCGCCGGCGTCCTGGAGCGTGTCGCCGGCGTTCCGATAGCCCTCCTGGGCATAGTCCTGGCGGCGATAGGCGTCGCTCGACGGATCGAAGCCCAGTGTCAGATCCGACGCGGCGGCCTGATCCGTCGCCGACCCTGCCCCTCCGAGGACTGCCTCCTGACTCGCATAATAGGCGTCAAAGCCATGATCGGCCGCCTGGGAGCGCGGAAGATCGTGCTCGGCCGCCGGATCCGGCTGCGTTCCGGCCCGTTCCGGCTCCGATGCCGGCCGAGCGAAGGCGTGGGGCTCCGGCGCCGGCGCATGCGGCCCGCCCTCGTCATGACCGGAATAGAACGCGCTCAGCTCCTCGGCCGTGCGGCGGGCGACATCTGCGCTTGCCTCGGGGGACTCGTGCGCCTGTGCGGCAGGCAACTCGCCGCCCACCGGCTGGGAAAAGGGCGGCTGGGAGGACTCGTGAAAGGCTGCGGCGGGCGCGGAATGAGGCTCGGTGGCCGGACCAGTCTCCCAGGCCGGCTGCTGGCCGTGAAATGCGGCCTGTGCGTGCGCATGCATGTCCGCGCCGGCGCCGGCTTCGCCCGCGCCCGCAGGATAGGGATCATGCACGCCCTGCTCCGGCGGATGCCCGGGGGCGGTGGGGGGCGGCGGCCCGCCCGGATGTTGCCCCGCATGCGGCTGATGCGCAGCGCCCGGCTGGGGCTCGCCGAATTGGGGCGGATCGGAGAATTGGGGCTCGATCCGGCCCTCGATCCGACCATGATGAGTCGCATCGGGGGCGTGCTGCCCGGCACCGGGGGCGGCGCCGCCATGGTGGTGCGGATATCCGGCGCCGGGATCGGGATGGCCGGGCGTGGCGGGCGGGACCTCGTCTGCGCCGGGCCAATCCCGCATCGGGGGGGGCGAGGGATAGCCGGGCTCACCCGAATGGGCGTAGCCTTGCGGGCTAGCCGCCGGCCGCTCGGCCTGGCTCTGGGGCAAGGGGCCCTCGGACATGGGGGCGCCACCGGGCGCCTGGGCCCGATGAGGCTCGCCATGGCCGTGACCGGCATGCTGCCGATTGACCGGGTCGTGCGCCAGGTCCGATTGATGCGGGGGTACGGGGCGGTGCCCTGCGGCCGGCTGATGCTGCGCGTGTGCAGGATTCGGGTCGCCGGGCCAGCGGCCGGTTTGCCCCTCATGTCCCCCGTCACGCGCCTCGGCGATGCGATCGCGATCGTCCGGGTTCACGGGCGCGTTTCCACGCCTGCGCCCAAACACCGTCGGGTCGTCTGAGTTCGCCATAGCGCTTTCCCTTCGAGACGAAGACTGCTGCTCTCCCGCCGTGCAGGAACGAGCCACCGATCCGGGTGCCTCCTCCTCCCTCTAGACAAGGCCCTCTTTACCGTTTCGGATGCGCGATCACCACGCACCGCACCGCCTCCGGGATTGTCCACGGACCACCGGATGCGGATCGCTTGCCGGGTCGAGATTGATCGCGTCATCCCACCGAATCGAAGTGTAGCGCATCTCGCTTCTCAGCGCATCTCGCGCGGCGCTCCGACGCCAAGGATCGCGAGGCCGGTTCCGAGGACCTGGACGGTGGCGGTGACGAGGGCGACTCGTGCCGCGGTCAGGGCTCTATCGTCCTCTCGGATAAAGCGCAATTGTGGCCGATCTTTGCCTCGATTCCACTGGGTGTGGAGCTCGGAGGCCACCTCATGGAGGTAGAAGGCGACGCGGTGCGGCTCATGGGCTGCGGCGGCGCTCTCGATCAGCCGCGGGAAGGCGGCGAGGCGCTTCATCAGCGCGATCTCGCCCTCGTCCACCAGGAGGGCGAGATCGGCCTCGCGCACCTCGCGCCCATGCGGCTTCATGCCGGGGAACGCGGCCTCGGCATTGCGGAAGAGCGAGTGGCCGCGGGCATGGGCATATTGGACGTAGAAGACCGGATTGTCGCGCGACTTCTCCACGACCTTGACGAAATCGAAATCGAGGGGCGCATCGTTCTTGCGATAGAGCATCATGAAGCGCACCGGGTCGGGGCCGACCTCGGCGACGACGTCGGCGAGGGTGACGAAGGTGCCGGCCCGCTTGGACATCTTGAGCGGCTCGCCGGCCCGGTAGAGATTGACGAGCTGGCAGATCTTGATGTCGAGATCGGCCTTGCCGTCGGTGAGGGCCTTCACCGCTGCCTTCATCCGTTTGACATAGCCGCCATGATCGGCGCCCCACACGTCGATCATGGTCCTGAAGCCGCGCCGGAACTTGTTGCGGTGATAGGCCATGTCGGAGGCGAAATAGGTGTAGCTGCCGTCGGACTTGACCAGCGGCCGGTCCACGTCGTCGCCGAAGTCGGTCGCGCGGAAAAGGAGCTGCTCGCGCGCCTCCCAGTCCTCGGGGCGCTTGCCCTTGGGAGGCGGCAGGCGGCCCTTGTAGACGAGGCCCTTGTCCTGAAGCTCGACAATGGTGCGCAGCACCTGGTCGCGCCCGCTCACCAGCGTGCTCTCGTTGAAGTTCTTGTCATGCCGGATGCCGAGGCGGGCGAGATCGCGCGAGATGGCCCTCTTGATGGCCGGGAGCGAGTAGGCGCGGACCAGTTTCAGGGCCAGGGGCTCGGGATAGTCGAGCAGGCGCCGGCCGTAGCGCTTGGCAAGGTGGGCGCCATGCGCCTTGAGATAGTCGCCCGGATAGAGGTCGTCGGGGAAGCGGCCGATCTTCTCGCCCAGGGCCTCGCGATAGCGCAGAAGCACGGATTTGAGCAGCTTGTCGATCTGGGCGCCGGCGTCGTTCCAGTAATATTCGCGGGTGACGTCGAAACCGGCGAACTCCAGAAGGTTGGCCAGCGCGTCGCCGAACACGGCGCCCCGGCCATGGCCCACATGCAGGGGGCCGGTGGGATTGGCGGATACATATTCCACGTTCACCCGCTCACCCCTGCCGAGCCTGGAGCGCCCGAAGGCATCGCGCCGGCGAAGAATGGCTGCGACCACACCCTGCCAGGCGGCGGGCTCTAGGGTCAGGTTGATGAAGCCGGGGCCGGCCACCTCCACCCTCGCCACGTCGTCGCCCCGGGCAAGACGTTCGGCGAGCAGCTCGGCAATGGCGCGCGGTTTCTTGCGGGCCGGCTTGGCGAGCACCATGGCGGCATTGGTGGCGATGTCGCCATGGCTCGCCTCGCGCGGGGGCTCGACCGAAAGGCCCCGCGGCGGCAGTGCCCCCCGGGGCAGCGCGAGGGCGCCGTCCTTCACGAGCGCGCCCACAGCCTCGATGATTCGCTTCTCGAATTCGGCAAAAATGTTCATCGGAAAGCCCGTCCCCCGCCTCGCGCATGGCCCGTCGTCGAGCCGCAATGCCCGCCGTCCGCGGCACCGCGCATCCGGCCCGGACCAGCGCGCGCACCGCCTCCTGTCTCTGAAGGATGAAGCCCAGTTCGCCGAGCCCGGTCCGCCTAGCTCAAATCCGGAGTGTCGTCAAACAGGCGCCGATGTTCGCAGACGGCATAGCGGTCGGTCATGCCGGCGACGAAATCGCACGCGGTGAGCGCCCGCGCGGCCTCGCTCTTGGCGCCATCGCCATCCTGGATCGCAGTGCGCCAGCGTTCCGGCAGGTGCTCGGGATGGGCCGTGTAATGGCGGACGAGATCGCGAATGACGGCCTCGGCGCTCTGCATGACGCGCATGACCCGGTGGTGACGATAGACCCGGCGGAACAGAAAGGCGCGGAGTTCGTCGAGCGCGCTGCGCATGCCGGCGGAAAAGGTGACGACGGGCGCGGCGGCGGCGCGAATGTCGCGCGCGCTCTGCGGGGCGAGGCGGGCGAGACGCTTGCGGGCCTCGTCCACCACGTCGTTCACCATGTGGGTGATGAGGCGCCGGTTGACCTCGTAGATCATGCGCGGGCGGTCCAGCCGGCCATGGCGCGCCTCGACGTCGGCGATGAAACGGGCCGCGAGCGGCACCTCGGCGAGATCGCCGAAGTCGATGAGGCCCGCACGCAGGCCGTCATCCATGTCGTGATTGTTGTAGGCGATATCGTCGGCCACGGCCGCGACCTGCGCCTCGGCGGAGGGCTGGCTGGCCAGATCGAGCGGGTGCTCGCGGTCATAGGCGCGAATGATGGGATGGAGCGCGGGCGTGCCATCGCCTCGGGCCGACTGCGGTGCGGTCTCGCACGCCGTCAGCGGGCCGTTGTGCTTCACGAGGCCCTCCAGCGTCTCCCAGGTGAGGTTGAGGCCGTCGAAGCCGGCATATTTGCGCTCGAGCGCGGTGACGACGCGCAGGCTCTGGGCGTTGTGATCGAAGCCGCCATGGGGCGCCATCACGGCGTCGAGGGCACGCTCGCCGGCATGGCCGAAGGGCGGATGGCCGAGGTCGTGGGCGAGCGCGATGGCCTCCGCCAGATCCTCGTCGAGGCGAAGCAGCCGCGCGATGGTGCGGGCGATCTGGGCCACCTCCAGCGTGTGGGTGAGGCGCGTGCGATAGTGGTCGCCCTCATGGTGGAGGAAGACCTGGGTCTTGTAGGTGAGACGCCGGAAGGCGGTGCTGTGGATGATCCGGTCGCGGTCGCGCTGATAGGGGCTGCGTGTCGGGCAGTCCGGCTCGGCGATGCGGCGCCCGCGGCTCTCCTCGGGCCGCACGGCATAGGGCGCGCGCCATGCAGGGCGCTTCCCTGCCTGACCGCGCCTCAAAGTGTCGTGGCGACTTGACATTGCGCCTCGCGCGTCTCAACTGCTTTGCATGGGCTCGCCGGCAAGCGAGCAGGGATCCCATCATAGCGGATGCGCCGCGCGCGAGCGGCGAATCAGTTGCGGGGCCCATCACACCATCGCCAGGGCAGGGACAATGAGCAAGACCGCTGAGACAGAGAAGGTGAGCGTGAGCGAGCGCGCCGCGCGCCGCATTTGCGAGATCGTCGCCTCCGAGCCTCCAGGAACGATGCTGCGGGTCAGTGTGGAGGGGGGCGGCTGCTCGGGCTTTCAGTACAAGTTCGACCTGGTGCGGGAGCGCGCCGAGGACGATCTGGTGATCGAGCGCGATGGCGCCGTGGTCGTCGTCGACCCGGTATCGGTGATGTACATGGAAGGCTCGGTCATCGACTTCGTGGACGACCTGATCGGCGCATCGTTCCAGATTCAGAACCCGAATGCGACCGCCTCCTGCGGCTGTGGCACCAGCTTCTCCATCTGATCCATGTGACCCATGCCCGAGAGCCAGTCCCTTCGCCCTTTTCTGGCAGGGGCGCGGGGGTTGACGGCGCGGCGGTGTTCCGCCGGGGGCGGAGCGGGCCGGATCGCGCGCCGGGATCAGACGGGGCCGCGAATGTGGATCTCGTACCAGGCGGCGACGAGGGCGATCAGCAGCAGGGGCAGAACGATCGCAAACCGCGCCAGGGATTTGAGGCCGAAGGTGTTGGCGATCCAGGCGATGCCGATGCCCGCCGCGGGCAGCCCCCAAAGCAGGATATAGGGATAGTTCAGCAGCTCCGGGCGGGTGAAGCGATTGAGGGGCGACCAGGTGGCGGCCGACATGGGATCGGCCAGGAAAGCGCCGACGACGCGCCACGCAAACAGGCAAATGCCGGCGAACAGGACGTTCACCGCGGTCATGATCTTGAGGCCGATATTGCGCTCGTAGCGGCGCCCTTCGTAATTGACCAAATCCATGGCTCTTGCTCCAAGGGCAGAGTCCGAACTCCCGCACGCGGCTCGAGCGGGCCCCGGCACGTTCTTCCTTCGCCCGGTCTTTCTTTGACCCGTCTTCCTTCGCCCTGTCTTCCCTCGATTCGCACTGTTATACCGGAAAGGCGTCAAAAGAGTATGACGTTTCGCACCCCTGTGGAAGAGTAAATGCAAAGTTATCGGAAACTTTTACAGTCTTGCCTTGCCAAAGTCTTGCTTTGCGTTCCGCGATGAGGCATCAGCCCCGTCCGCGATAGGGGGCAACCCCCGTCTCGGGCAACCAGACACTCTCAGGAAGCGTGCCGGTCTGCCAGAAGACGTCGATGGGGATCCCGCCGCGGGGATACCAGTAGCCGGCGATGCGCAGGAAATGCGGCGCGACGCGCTCGGCGATGCGCTTGCCGATGGCGACGGTGCAGTCCTCGTGAAAGGCGCCGTGGTTGCGAAAGCTGGCAAGATAGAGCTTGAGGGACTTGCTCTCGAGAAGCCAGCGGTCGGGCACGTAGTCGATGACGAGATGCGCGAAATCCGGCTGGCCGGTGACGGGGCAGAGCGCGGTGAACTCGGGACAGGTGAAACGGGCGACATAGGCAGTGTCGGGATGCGGGTTGGCCACGCGCTCGAGCCGAGCCTCGCCCGGGGAGCCAGGCAGGGGGGCAGCCTTGCCGAGCTGGGTGAGATCGTCGGGGCCGTCGGCCATGGGCTATCTCCGCATTTGCAGCTCAGGCCGGAGCGAGGCCGAGCCGCGCATCGCGCCGGCGCAGCCAGGCCACGATGGGCAGGGCGGCGAGCACCATCCAGGCCTTGCCGACCACCTGGCCCGCCAGATAGTCGAGGCTGCCGAAGGCGAGCTCGAGGAAAACGGCGCTGTCGACCACCAGCCCGACCACGCTCGAGAGAAAGACCGCGCGCACCAGGCCGCGCCGCTGCAGGGGCGTGTAGACGGCGAGATCGGCAAGCTCGGAGAGAAGGAAGGCCGTCGCAGAGGCGACAACGAGCGCGGGCGGGGCGAGGGTCGCCGACAGGGCGGCACCGGCGAGGATCGCCGCGATGGCAAAGCCGAGGCCGAGCCTGCGCTGCACCAGATCGCGCAGGACAAGGGCGAGCCCGATCATCAGAACGCCGCTCGGCGCCATGAGGCCCGGAGCGACGGGGATGAGGCACGGCCCGTTCGGCACGCAGACCGTGCCCGCATGCTGGATCAGCCAGTTCGCGGCCGGGATGCACAGCCCGAAGGCGATGAGGAACAGCACGCCCTCGATCCGCCGCCGGCGACGAAGCCCCATGGTCTCTGCTTTTGCCCCTGTTTCGGTTGTCGCCGTCATTCCCGCGTCCCTTCCTCACCATTCCCGCTTTCGGTGAGTTTTTCCCGGATGGCTCTCAACTCATCCTTTGCATCGCCATAGTCGTCATAGTCGCGCGGCGTGCGCGCATACCAGTAGCGGGCGTTCCAGCCATCGCCCTCGATTTTGTGGAGCACCGCATGCAGCCAGCAGGCCATGGCGCCGGACTGGCTCTGGGCGATGCGGTGGGCCGCATCCCACTTGCCGGCAAGCGCCAGATCGACCGCCTCTCTCAATCGTGCGTTCTGCCCCTGTCCCGTGTCGTCGTTCCGTTCCGCCATTGCTCGGCCCATTCCTGCCATCCCCGGGCCCGCAGGCGGCACGCCGGGCATGTGCCGCAGCCATAGCCCCAGTCGTGGCGTGCCTCGCGGCTGCCCTCGTAACAAGTGTGGGTCTCCTCGACGACCAGATCGACCAGCGCCTTGCCGCCCAGCGCGTCGGTCATGGCCCAGGTTTCGGCCTTGCTCTTCCACATGAGCGGCGTCTCTATGACGAAATCCGCCGCCATGGCGAGCCGGATGGCCCGGGCAAGCGTCTGCAGCGTGTCGTTCCGGCAGTCGGGATAGCCCGAGAAATCCGTTTCGCACATGCCCCCCACCAGGTGCAAGAGGCCGCGCCGATAGCCGAGCGCCGCGGCATAGGTGAAGAAAAGGAGGTTGCGTCCCGGAACGAAGGTGTTGGGCAGGCCCGACGCCCCGGCGGCGATGGCCGTCTCGCGGGTGAGTGCGGTCTCGCTGATGGCGCCGAGGGTGGGAAGCGGCAGAACGTGATCGGGCCCGAGGCGTGCGGCCCATTGGGGGAAGGTTTGCGAAAGGCGCTCCAGGATGCGGGCGCGGCAGGCGAGCTCGACACCATGGCGCTGGCCGTAGTCGAATCCGATGGTCTCGACCCGCCCATGGCGCGAGAGCGCCCAGGCGAGGGCGACCGTCGAATCCTGCCCGCCCGAGAGCAGCACGAGCGCGCCATCGGCGGGGGAGCCGCTCGGCCTTTCATCCGTCATGATGCTCGATCCTCGACGGGCCTCGCGCGGCGTGTGGATCATGCCGCAGGCGGGGCCTCTTTCGCACGCGATGCGCCTCGGCTAAAAGGCTCGGCGAGAACAGTCAAGGCGAGGGGCACTCCATGACCGCCATCACCGATATCGTCGGCCGCGAGATTCTGGACTCTCGCGGCAATCCCACCGTGGAGGTGGATGTCTGGCTCGAGGACGGCTCCATGGGGCGCGCGGCGGTGCCGTCGGGGGCCTCGACGGGGGCGCATGAGGCGCATGAGCTGCGCGACGGCGATGCGAAACGCTATGGCGGCAAGGGGGTGCAGAAGGCCGTGGCCGCCGTCAATGGCGAGATCTTCGAGGCCATTGGCGGCATGGATGCGGAGGACCAGCGGCGCATCGACGCCGCCCTGATCGACCTCGACGGCACGCCCAACAAGGCCCGGCTCGGGGCCAACGCCATTCTCGGCGTCTCCCTCGCGACCGCCAAGGCGGCGGCCGAGGCTGCGGGCCTGCCGCTCTATCGCTATCTCGGCGGGGTCGGCGCGCATGTGCTGCCGGTCCCCCTCATGAACATCATCAATGGCGGCGCCCACGCGGACAATGGCATCGACATTCAGGAGTTCATGATCATGCCCGTGGGCGCGTCCTCGATTGCCGAGGCGGTGCGGATGGGCGCGGAGGTTTTCCATGCGCTCAAGGAGGCCCTCGGCGCGGCCGGGCACAACACCAATGTGGGCGACGAAGGCGGGTTCGCGCCGGCGCTCGCCTCGGCCGACGAGGCGCTGGGCTTCGTCATGACGGCGATCGAGGGAGCCGGCTACCGGCCCGGCGAGGACATCGCCATCGCCCTCGATCCGGCCGCGACGGAGTTCTACGAGAACGGGTCCTACGAGATGAAGGGCGAGGGGGCATCGCGCACGCGCGACGAGATGGTTGCCTATTACAGTGATCTTGTCGCCCGCTATCCCATCGTCTCCATCGAGGACGGGCTGGCGGAGGACGATTGGGAGGGCTGGAAGGCCCTCACCGAGGCCCTCGGGACGCGGTGCCAGCTCGTGGGCGACGATCTCTTCGTCACCAATACCGAGCGCCTTGCGCGCGGGCTCGGCCAGGGCATTGCCAATGCCATCCTGATCAAGGTGAATCAGATCGGCACGCTGACCGAGACGCTGGAGGCCATTGCCATGGCGCAGCAGGGCGGCTTCCGGGCGGTGATCTCGCATCGCTCGGGCGAGACGGAGGATGCGACCATCGCCGACCTTGCCGTCGCCACCGGGGCCGGGCAGATCAAGACCGGCTCGCTCTCGCGCTCGGACCGGCTCGCCAAGTACAACCA
>JALUTE010000371.1:10287-23572 GCA_027058255.1 Methyloligella sp.
CCCGCTATGCGGGGCGCGCGGCGCTTGCGGGGGCCAAGCCGGCCTCGGTGTGACCCGGATCAGCCGCCCGCGCCTTCTTGGCGAGCGCGCGTGCCGGCAAGGCGCCATATGCGCGCGGCGAGAAGGGCGCCGGCGATGATGAGGCCGCAGGCGAGCCAGAGCCGCCCGCTTGCCTCGCCGAGGCCCGTGGCCACCAGGGCAAGCGTCGAGAGCAGGGGCGTCAGATAGGACGCCGCGCCGAGCAGGCGGATGTCGCCATGCTTCATGCCGTGATCCCAGACATAGAATGCGCCGCCCACGGGGCCGAGGCCGATGAGCAGGACCGCGAGCCAGCCCGAGAGGCTTGACGGCCAGACGGTGGTCTCGAGGGCGAGGTGGGCGCCCGCGGCCAGCAAGGCGGTGAGGAGGCAGAAGCCGGTCACCGCCTCCGAGGGCACCTGTCCGAACAGGCGCGAGAGCACCGAATAGGCCGACCAGACGAAAGCCGCGGCGAGAGCGGCGCCGAGGCCGAGCCAGCGCTCCGCGCTCGCGCCGGTGCCGTTCGGGCCGCCGGTCGGGGCGCCGGAGAGAATGAGCGCGACGCCCGCAAAGCCCAGCAGCGCACCTGCCAGATGCCACCAGCCGAAGGGGCCGGGTTGCAGGCGCGCCGGCAGGAGGGCGGAGAAGACGACGATCAGCAGCGGCCAGAGATAGTTGACGAGATTGGCCTCCAGCGGCGGGGCATGGGCGAGGGCGAGGAAATAGAGCGCATGGTAGCCGAACAGGCCAGCGATGCCGATCGGCCAGAGGAGGGGCGGAAGGCGCAGCCAGGCAGACAGGGGCGTGCCGCGCCGTGCAATGAAGGCCACGCCGAGGAGCGTTGCAATGGTGAAGGCCATGGCGGTGAGCTGGAAGGGCGGGATGCCCGCGGCGAGCACGGTGAGTGCGGCGAGGCTGGACCAGACCAGGATGGCCGCAAAGCCGATGAGGGTGGCGCGCGCCCGGAGCTCTTTTTGGAGGGCATGGGTGGGCCGAGGGCGGCCGCGGGCCGTCACCATGGCGCCGCCGCGATGTCGGTCTTGGAGAAATCGCCGCCCTTGAAGAGCAGGGGCTCGCCCAGCGCCTTGGCCAGCGCATAGGCAAAGCAATCACCGAAATTGAGCCCCGCCGGATGCCGCCCCTTGCCGAACCGGTCGAAGGCGCCAAGGGCGATATCCACATGCTCCTGCGTGACGGGCATGGGCTCCACTCGGGCCGCGTCGAGCAGCGCCGAGAGCTTTGTCAGGCCCCGCCCGCCCTTGCGCGCGAGAACAACGATCCGCGTCTCGAGAAGATTGCCGGTCGACATGCGAACGGTGTTGCTCTGCGCGATGGCGGAGGCCAATGCCTCGGCCTCCGGCTCCTGAAAGGCAATGGCGATGAGCGCGGATGTGTCGAGGATCATGATCGCGGAACGCCGTGCTCGTCATAGCCGAGGATGTCGTCGGCCTCGCGGGTATCGAGATCGGGCAGGGCCGCGCATTCGCGTCCGATCTGCATGAGGCGGGCCGCCAAGGCTCCCGCTTCGCCCGTGGCTGAGGGTTCTTGCCCGATCGTCCTCAGGCGCGCGAGCTTTTCCTCCAGCGCCTCGCGGATGACGGCCTCGAGGCTCTTTCCCGTGCGCGCGGCGAGCTGGCGGGCGAGGGTCTCGGTCTCGGAATCCTTGATGGCGAGCGCCATGGGCTGGTCTCCAAGGGGCGGCTTTGCGGTATCAGGATGTGAGGCCGGCCCGGCCCTGTCAATGGCCGGGCGCGGGCGCGATCGGGCCCCACCTCGCGCGCCCGTCAGAATCCGTCGCCCGACAGCTCGCTCTTGAGGCGCCCGCGCAGCTCCTCGATGGCCTTGAAGCAGGCGACGAGATAGTCCTTCTCGCGGCTCGAGAGGGCACTTTCGGGAACGAAATTGCTCACCGTGCGGCCGGCATTGAAATCGGCGATCTGCTGGCGCAGGAGCAGATTGGTGATGTGCTCGAAGGCGCCGACCAGATAGTCGTGCCGATCCTCGTCCATGACGCCCCGGTCGCGCAGCGCATCGAGCCGGGCGACCGTGGCGGTCTCGGCCACCCCATGGCGCAGCGCCAGGAGCCGCACCGCCTCCACGAGCGGCAGGGTGCCGCGATATTTGAGATTGATCATGCCCGGCCGGTTCTCCGCATCACGCTCGCGGATGAGGCGGCCGAACCAGCCCAAGGCCACGGTGTGATCCGCCTCGATGGCGAACATATCCTTGATATAGCCGGGGTTCTTCTGGACGATGGTGGTCACGAACCCTCTCAGCTCCACGGCGAGATCGCGGGCGCCGAAGACGTGGGCGAAGTCGAAGAAGATGTCCGAGTAGCGCAGCACCGCCTCCGAGCGCCGGCCGAGCCAGTAGCGGATTTGCTCGCGCCATTGGCGCGCCGTCTTGCGCCAGACGGGGTTGGTGGCCATGACATTGCCGCGGCAGAGCGGAAAGCCCACCGCGTCGAGCTCGCGTGTGACGCGGGCCGCCAGCTCCAGGAAGAAGGCATCGATGGTGGCATGCTCGCGGTCCTCGTAGTCGGCGAGGATGAGGCCGTTGTCCTGATCGGGAAAGAGGAAGTTCTCGCCGCGCCCGCCCGAGCCCATGACGATGAGGGAGAAGGCGACGGGCGGAGCGCCCCAGCCATCCTCGGCCATGTCGGCGAGCGCTCGGCGCGTGATGCGCCGGTGGATGTCGCTGTTGATCTCGGTGATCAGGGCCTGGACCTCCGGCACCGGCACATCGTCCTGGAGAAGGGCGTCGGCGAGTTCCACCTGTGCCGTCTTAACGGCCTTGAGCCCCTCCAGGCTCTCCTCATGGGTCAGGCGCTCGATCAGCGCCATGGTCTGTCCGGCGAGATAGGCGATGGCGTCGTGCTGGGCGAGCATGCCGGTGACGGCGCCGCTTGCGTCCAGCACCGGAATGTGGCGCAGGCCCCGCCGGCGCATGAAGGCGACCGCATGGAAGAGGTAGTCGCATTCATCGATGCTCACCACCGGCGTGCTCATCACCGCCTCGACGGGCGTCTCCGGCGCCAGGCGGAAGGCGATGCGCCGAGCCACGTCCTGCTCGGTGAGAATGCCGAGGGGGCGGCCGGCCTCATCCACGACCACGGCCGAAGAGGCCCGCTCGCGCGCCAGCGCCTCGACGAGCTCGCGCACGCTCGCACCGGGCGAGAGGCGCAGCGGCGCGCGGCTCATATGCTCGTGCACGAGCCGGCGGAAAACCTGGGTCTGGCTGTGCATGGGGTCCCCTCCCGCTGCTCGCCCGCATCGCCGGATATTCCCAACCCTTCGTAACACGGCTTTATCGCGCCATGCTTGACGGTGGTCAACGCGCGTCCGGGGCGTGTGCGATGGCGGGGCGACGGCATGCGCTCGCGCCTGTGTGGGAACCTGTGATAGGGTGGGGTAAGGATGATGGACCTTGAGAACGGCATGAGGAGTCCAGGCCATGGCAGGCACCGTGATCGTGCGGGTCGGCGAGGTTCCCCGGGCGTGGCTGGAGCAACTCGGCCTCCATGACGCGCAAGAGGAACTGTCGGTCGAGTTGAGCGTGCGGGCCATTGGCGAGCGATCGACCGAGCCTTCGGTGGCGCCCGAACGCATCGCAGACCGTGTGGCTCTGGTCGAGCGGATCGAGCCGATGCGAGCGCCCGGCGGACCGCTGGCCGAGGCGGTGATGCGCGCGGTTCGCGATGAGGATTTCGGCGATCGCGACGGCGACTAGATGCGTTATGTGGTCGATTCCTCGGTCGTCACGAAACTGTTCGCCCGTGAACGGGGGAGCAAGCGTGCAAAGGCGCTCGCGGTTTCCGCCGCCCGAGCCGTTAACCATCTCTTCCGCCGCCCGAGCCGTTAACCATCTCATGGCTCCGTCGGTCATGCTCTACGAAGTGACTCTCGCACTCACGCGAAAGGGTTTTTCCCGGTCCATCATCGAGCGCAGGATCGACGAGGTGATGGCTCTTTTCCGGGCCGGGGTGATCACATTGGTCGAGCCGGATGCCGAGCTCATGAAGGATGCGGTGCAAATCGCATGGCAGGTGTCCCCCGATCCGCGGATCAAGCCCTGGTTGAATGACGCGGTCTTTCACGCCCTCGCGCGGCGGGAACACGCGATGCTTGTCACCGCCGACGAGCGATATGTTGCGCGCCTCGAGGCGTTTCCAACCCTGCGTGATGGAGTCGTCCTCCTGGAGCGCGCGCGGGTGTGAACGGCCTCGCAGCCCTCGCGCGCCCCCGAAGGGCGGATTTGCCCGCCGCCGGTGCCATGCTATGGACCGGCGAGGCCCGCGGGCCGCCCCATGGCGCGCGGACACAGGCGGAGGGTTCGCATGAAGGACGTTCTGAGAGAGCTGGAGCGCCGGCGCGCCGAGGCACGCCTCGGCGGGGGCGAGCGGCGCATCGCAGCGCAGCACAAGCGCGGCAAGCTCACCGCCCGCGAGCGCATCGACCTTCTCATGGATGAGGGCTCCTTCGAGGAGTTCGACATGTATGTCGAGCACCGGTGCACCGATTTCGGCATGGAGAAGACCAAGATTCCGGGCGATGGGGTGGTCACCGGCTGGGGCACCATCAATGGGCGCACCGTCTATGTGTTCGCCAAGGACTTTACGGTTTTCGGCGGCTCGCTTTCCGAGACTCATGCGCAGAAGATCGTCAAGATCCAGGACATGGCGCTGCGCAATCGCGCGCCCATCATCGGCCTGTTCGATGCGGGCGGTGCGCGCATCCAGGAAGGGGTGGCGGCGCTTGGCGGCTATGGCGAGGTGTTTCTGCGCAATGTGCTCGCCTCCGGCGTCATTCCGCAGATCTCGGTCATCATGGGGCCATGCGCAGGGGGCGACGTGTACGCACCCGCCATGACCGACTTCATCTTCATGGTCAAGGAGACCTCCTACATGTTCGTCACGGGGCCGGACGTGGTCAAGACGGTGACGGGCGAGGAGGTGACGGCGGAGGATCTGGGCGGCGCCGTGGTGCACACGACGCGGTCCTCGATTGCCGACCGGGCCTACGAGAACGACGTCGAGGCGCTCCTGCAGATGCGCCGGCTCATGGATTTTCTGCCCGCCAACAACCGCTCGGGCGTGCCGGAGCTGGAGACGCGCGATCCGGCCGATCGCGTCGAGTCGTCGCTCGACACGCTGGTGCCGGACAATCCCCACACCCCCTACGACATGCGCGAGCTGATCCAGAAGGTGGTGGACGAGGGCGATTTCTTCGAGATTCAGGAGGCGTTCGCCCAGAACATCGTGGTCGGGTTCGCCCGCTTGGAGGGGCGCACCATCGGCATTGTCGCGAACCAGCCCATGGTGCTCGCCGGCGTGCTCGATTCCGATGCCTCGCGAAAGGCGGCGCGCTTCGTGCGCTTTTGCGACTGCTTTTCCATTCCGCTCGTCACCTTTGTGGACGTGCCCGGCTTCCTGCCCGGCACGGCGCAGGAATATGGCGGGCTCATCAAGCACGGGGCCAAGCTGCTGTTCGCCTTCGCCGAGGCCACGGTGCCGAAGGTGACGGTCATCACGCGCAAGGCCTATGGCGGCGCCTATGACGTGATGAGCTCCAAGCACATCCGGGGCGACGTGAACTATGCCTGGCCCTCGGCCGAGATCGCGGTGATGGGGCCGAAGGGGGCCGCGGAGATCCTCTATCGCGACGAGCTGGGGGACCCTGAGAAGATCGAGGCGCGCATCAAGGAATATGAGCGCCGCTTCGCCAACCCCTTCATCGCCGCCGAGCGCGGCTATCTCGACGAGGTCATCCTGCCGCGCAACACCCGCCCGCGCATTGCGCGCGCCCTCAACATGCTGCGCAACAAGACTGTCGAGAACCCCTGGAAAAAGCACGACAACATCCCTCTGTGACGCGTGCTGCCTCTCCCGTGTGATGCCGCCGCCCCACTGCGCCCGCGCCGGGGGCTGTGGCCCTGCCGGCCGCTCCTATTCCCGTCGCGCCCGTGGCGGGCGTCCCGCGCCGGCTTCCGGTGGCCTGGCCCGGCCGAAGGCATCGCGTATCGGCGCCGGTTTGGGCTTGTGTTGCCTTGGCGCCCCATGCAGGATTGCGCGTAGTCCTGTCGGGCCGGCGCGCCCGGCACATGCATGGGTCGATGGAGAGGGCGAGCGATGGTTCGGTGGCGCGGGCGCAGGGAAAGCGAGAATGTCGAGGATCGGCGCGGGCAGAGCGGTGGTTTTCCCTTCCCCTTTCCGCTCCCGCGCCGCCGCTCGGGCGGGCGGCGCATGCGCTTGCCCCTGCCGCGCAGCCGGGCCGGGCGGCGCGGCGGCATGGGTGTCATGGGTCTCCTCGTGGTGCTGGGCCTGATGCTGTTCTTCGGCGTCGATCCCCGCCTCATCCTGGGCGGGGGCGGGATGCCCTTTCCCGGTGCCGGACGGCCCGGCGCGGGGCCCGGTCCCGCCTTGCCCGGGGGCTCTCCCGGGCCCGGGCGGGCGGTGAACCCGCGCGAGGAGGCGCTTGCGAAATATGTGAAGGTCATCCTCGCCGACACGGAGGACGTCTGGAACGCCGTCCTGCCGGAGCAGGGCGGCCGCTCCTATCGCGAGCCCAAGCTCGTGCTCTTCACCGGCGCCGTGCCGACGGCCTGCGGCTACGGGCAGGCCGCCATGGGGCCCTTCTACTGCCCCCTGGATCAGAAGATCTATATCGACCTCGGCTTTTATGACGATCTCAAGACCCGCTTCGGGGCGAGGGGTGATTTTGCCCAGGCCTATGTGGTGGCCCATGAGGTGGGTCACCATGTGCAGAAGCTGCTCGGCATCGCCGACAAGGTGGCGCAGGCCAAGCGGCGCCTGGGGCCGCGCGAGGCCAACCGGGTGCAGGTGCGCATGGAGCTGCAGGCCGACTGCCTCGCCGGCGTGTGGGCGAACCGGGCGGACCGCATGAAGGGCATTCTCGAGAAGGGCGACATCGAGGAGGGGTTGGGCGCGGCCGCGGCCATCGGCGACGATCGCATTCAGCGGCGCACCCAGGGGCGCGTGGTGCGCGATGCCTTCACCCATGGCTCCTCGGCGCAACGCGTGCGCTGGTTCCGCCGCGGCCTGGAAGAGGGGCGCATGGCGGCCTGCAACACATTTTCCGCTGCACGCCTGTGACGACCGCCACACGCCTGTGACCTGTGACGCGCCCGTGACGCGCCGCGAGGGTCGGCCGAACCGCCCCGCGCCAGCCTCCCATGGGGAGGCCAAGCCCCTGTGCCAATAGGTAGAAAGTAGCCCCCTCTCGCCTGCGACGGCTGTTGTCTCGGGCGCCCGATTGTTGCTATCCTCTCACGCGCGACAATGGGAGGAAGGCTGCGCGCGATCCCGTGCTCGAACGTTGGGACCCGGATCCTGGCGTGCGGCCCAACATCTAGGGAGAGAAACAACCATGAATCATTCGCACAGGCTCACCATCGCTGCCGTCGCCATGGCGGCCGTGGCATGGGCGCCGGGCGCGGCGATGGCCGCCAAGAATTGCGAGACCCTCGTTCTCGGTTCGGCCATTTCGCTCACGGGCAAGTATTCCACCAATGGTGAGCATGCCAAAAACGGGTACGAGTTCGCAATCAAAAAGATCAACGAGGCCGGCGGCGTGAAGGTCGGCAACAAGTGCTACTTCCTGAAGGTCAAGTACTATGACGACGAGTCGACGCCCGCCCGCGGCGCGCAGCTCGCCGAGCGCCTGATCAATCAGGACAAGGTCCAGTTCATGCTTGGCCCCTACAGCTCGGGGCTGACCAAGGCGATCGCGCCCGTGACCGAGAAGTACCGGGTCCCGATGGTTGAGGCGGAGGGGGCGTCCCGTTCGCTCTTCAACAAGGGTTACAGGTACCTCTTCGCCGTCCTGTCCACGTCCGAGCAGTATCTCGCCTCGGCGATCACGCTTGCCGCGGACGTGGCGAAGAAGAATGGCAAGAAGCCCTCTGACGTGCGGATCGCCATCGCGGTCGAGAACGATCCCTTCTCGCTCGATATCCGGGCGGGCGTGCTCGAGGACGCCGCGAAATACGGCATGAAGGTCGTGGTGGACGACAAGCTGCCGCGCGATCTCTCCGACATGACGGCGACGCTGACCAAGGTGAAGGCGCTGAAACCGGATGTGCTGATCGTCTCGGGCCACTCCAAGGGCGCGGCGACCGTGACCCGCCAGGTGGGCGAGCTGAAGATCAATGTCCCCATGATCGCCATCACCCATTGCGAGGCGGCCGACATCACCGGCAAGTTCGGCAAGACCGCGGAAGGCTTCCTGTGCTCGACCCAGTGGGCCGAGACGCTGAGCTACAAGGATCCGCTCTTCGGCTCCGCCTCGAATTACGAGAAGGAGTTCAAGGCCGCCTTCCCGCAGTACAAGAACAAGACGGTGCCCTATCAGACGGCCCAGGCCTCGGCCGCGGTGTATGTCTTCAAGGACGCCTTCGAGCGTGCCGGCAGCTTCGATCGCGAGAAGGTCCGCGATGCCCTCGCGGCGACCGATCTCATGACCTTCTACGGTCGGATCAAGTTCTCCAAGGCGGGCAACAACATTGCCAAGCCGATGGTGCTGCGGCAGGTGCAGAATGGCAAGTATGTGGTGGTGGCACCGCCGGAATATGCCTCTCACAAGCTGGTCTGGCCCCGCAAGGCCATGTAGGGCGGCCGACGTGATGATGCGAGCGTGAATCCGAGGGAGCCGGGGCGGCGTGTCCGCGCCGGCTCCCTTCTTGCATGCTCTTGAACATCGGTCCGTTTTGCGACGGCGAACCTGTCCTCGACAACAGGGCCATATGTGCGGGCAATCGTTGCGAGCAACGCCTGTCCGACCACCCTTGACGCCGGGCCTTTGCGGACTCCGGCGCCACGATACCGGCGAGCGCAATGTCTCAGATCATCGGCAATATCAACATTCTGATCGAGGCCCCCGTCTTCAACCTGTCGCTGCTGCTCGACGGGCTGATGATCGGCGCGGTCTTCGCCCTCTCGGCCTATGGCCTGGCCCTGGTGTGGGGCGTGATGAACGTCAAGAACCTGGCCCAGGGTGATTTCGTCATCATGGGGGGATACACGGCCTGGGTGCTGGCGCAGAACGGCATTCATCCTCTGTTCGGTGTGCCGGTGGCCTTCGTGCTGCTCTGGGGCATCGGCTGGGTCATCTATGTGACGGTGATCCGCAGGGTGATCGATCAGGACCTGTTCACCTCGCTCCTGGCCACATTCGGCCTCGCCATCATGTTCCAGCAGATCCTCAACCTGTTTTTCGGCTCGGACACCCAGACGGCCGATGCCGGCTTTCCGTCCATCTTCCTGTTCGACGGCCAGGTGAGCGTGCCGCAGGTGAAGCTGATTGCCTTCGTTCTGGCGGCGCTGCTTGCAACCGCGGTGATCCTGTTCATGAAGCGCAGCCGCATGGGGCAGGCGATCCGGGCAACGGCGCAGGATCCGCGCGCAGCACGGGTGCTCGGCATCAACACCGACAAGGTCTACGCCTTCACCTTCTCCCTCAACGCTGCCATTTGCGGTGCGGCCGGCGCGCTGGTGGCCATGATATGGGTGATACAACCCTTCTACGGGATTACCTATTCCATTCGCGCTTTCGTGGTCGTGACGGCGGCAGGCTTCGGCAATCTGCCAGGCGTGATCGCGGCGGGCCTTGGCATGGGCGTGATCGAGCAGTTCGGCGGCTTCATCCTCGGCGCGACCTTCCAGCAGGCCCTGGTGGTCGGGCTGCTTCTCCTCGTGCTGATCATCCGTCAGATCCAGCAGGCGCGTGTGCGGCAGGTGGTGCAATGAACGAGACAAGCAAGCGATCCCCCCTGGTCTGGGTGCTCTACGGCGCGATCCTCGTCGCTGGCGCCCTCGCACCCATGGCCTTCCCGGCCTACACCAACCAGATGGCCGTCCTCTGGCTGATGATCGTGTTCGCCCTCACCTGGGACATCCTTGGCGGGCAGATGGGATACAACTCGCTCGGCAACATCTTCTTTTTCGGCGCCGGCATGTATGTGTCGGCCGTCATACAGATTGGCCTCTACCACAATGTGAGCGAGTACACCGATGCGGCCGGGTCGGGCGTCTACACCTTCACCGAGACGCAGTATTTCACCGGCATATTTCTCGGCATGATCGGCGCCGCCATCTTCGCCACCATCTCCGCCTTCATTCTCGGCATGGTGCTGTTCGGCCTGCGTGGCCCCTATTTCGCTATTGGCACGCTGGGCGTCGCCATTGCGGCGGGCGAGCTGACGGGGGCGTGGGATTGGGTCGGTGGCGGCAGCGGCATCTCCATGCCCACCTTCCCCGGCCATCCGGATACGGGGAAATACTTCTTCTACACGCTCATGTTCGCGCTTGCCGTCTCCGTGTTCGTGTTCCTGAAATGGCTCTACAGCACGCGCTTCGGCCACGCCATCAACGCCATTCGCGACGATGAGGAGAAGGCCGAGGGCATGGGCATCCACACCAATCGCTACAAGCGCCTGGCGTGGAGCTTCTCCGCTTTCTTCCTCGGGATCTCCGGCGCCATCTTCGGCAATATGACCGGCTTCATCGAGCCCCTCGAAGTGGCGTTCCCGACCATCACGTTCGGCATTTTCATGGTGGTCATGGTGCTCCTAGGCGGCAAGGGCACGCTCTGGGGGCCGATCCTCGGCGCCATCATCTTCCATGCCATCAAGGAGGTCACGTGGACCTATATGCTGGGCTGGCAGTGGGTTGCGCTGGGCTTCCTGATCGTCGTCATCGTGGTCTATTTCCAGCAGGGGATCATGGGCTGGATCATGGACAAGAAGCCGGAATGGTTCGGGCTGACCATCGCCCAGCTCGAGGCGCAGGGCGCGGCCGGTGACGGGCCGGTCTCGTCGGACCCGGCGGAGGGGAGGGTAGGGACATGAACGCGCCCGATGCACGCACGCAAGAGGCACCGGCCGTCCGGGCAGAGCCGCCCACGGCCGCCGGCCGGCAAGCCGACAGCGAGCCGATCATCACCGTTCGCGGCGTCACCAAGACCTTCGGCGGTGTGGTCGCCAATCACAATATCTCGCTCGACGTCGCGCGCGGACAGATCACCGGCCTCATCGGCCCCAATGGCTCGGGCAAGACGACGCTGTTCAACTCCATCGTCGGCTATCATCCCATAGACGCCGGCTCCATCACCTTCGAAGGGCGGGAAATCTCGCGCATGCGGGTGCAGCAGATCGCGCGCCTCGGCCTGTTGCGCACCTTCCAGCAGACGCGGATCTACGGAAAGATGAACTGCGTCGACAACATGCTGATCTCGATTCCCCACCGCAAGGCGACGGTGCTCGACATGTTCGCCCGGCACAGCCGCGAGCAGCTCGAGCGCGCCGAAAGGCTGCTGCATTTCGTCGGCCTCTACGAGAAGCGCTTCCTGCGCGCGGGCGACCTCTCCTTCGGCCAGCAAAAACTCTTGGAGTTCGCCATGGCGCTGATGAACGAGCCGACGGTGCTTCTGCTCGACGAGCCGACGGCGGGCATCAACCCGACCTTGATCAACGGGCTGATCGACCGCCTGAAGCGCGCCAATACCGAGCTCGGCATCACCCTTCTCATCATCGAGCACAACATGCGGGTGATCATGAACATGGCCGACACGATCTACTGCCTGGCGCATGGCGAGCTGCTCGCCTCCGGAACGCCAGAGGAGATCCAGAACGACCAGCGCGTCATCGACGCCTATCTTGGAGCGCATTGATGAGCGAGCCCCCGAAAGAGACTGCGAGCGAGCCGGCCAAGGGCGAGGGCGAAAACGAAGCCGAACGTGCCCGCGCTGCTGCGGCCAAGGCCAAGGCGACCGGCTATCACATGGGCGATGCGGACACCGTCATCTCGGTGGACGAGGTCACGCGGCAGGCCGCGAAGATCGGCGGCGGCATCACCGTCGAGCAGCTCGAGGCCCTCGCGGGCGAGGACCCCTATCTGGTCATCGAGACATTGCGGGCCGGCTATGGGCAGATGGAGATTCTCCACGATCTCGATCTCAGGGTGGGCCGTCGCCAGTCGCTCTGCCTGATCGGCCCCAATGGCGCCGGCAAGTCCACCATTCTGCATGCCATTTTCGGCTTCAACCGGATCTTCTCCGGCCGCATTCTGGTGGGCGAAGGCAAGGACAAGGCCGATATCACGCGCCTCTCGCCGAGCGAGAAGCTCAGCAAAGCGGGCATTGCCTACATTCTTCAGGACAAGTCGGTCTTTCCGGGCATGACGGTGGAGGAGAACCTCTGGATGGGCGGCTATCTCATGGAGACGCCCGATCAGGCCAAGGAGGCTGCCGAGCGCGTGTTCGAGAAATATCCCCGCCTTGCCGCGCGCCGGCGCCATCAGGCCAAGGTTCTCTCCGGCGGAGAGCGGCGCCTTCTCGAGATCTCCCGCGCCCTGGTGATGAACCCGGAGGTTCTGCTGGTGGACGAGCCCTCCATCGGCCTCGAGCCCCGTTTCATCGACATGGTGTTCGAGATCCTCGACGACCTGCAGAATGTCGAGGGCAAGACCATCATCATGGTGGAGCAGAACGCCAAGAAGGGTCTGGAATTCGCCGACATCGGCTATGTGCTGGTCTCGGGCCAGCTCGCCATTGCCGGCACGGGCGACGAGCTTCTGGAGAACCCGGAGGTCGGCCGCCTCTTTCTCGGCGGCTAGGGTGCGGTCCGCCCGCGCACGGGCCGGGGAGCGTTGCGCGCCGAGCTGGCGTCCTCCACCTCCCTCCGCCCCGGCTTCTGCAGCCCCCGCTCCGTGGGAGGCAGGGCGTTGCCTCGACGTCTCTATCCGGTTCCCCTCCCCCTGGCGGGGAGGGCCAGGGTGGGGGGATCCCAGTGCGCCTGCGTCCAGCGCCGCCCATCCAACTTGCCTCGTCGCGCGGCGCAGGCGCTCAGGCCGAACGCGGGGCGCGGCGCCTGCCGCCCTGGATCGCCGCCGGCTCGCGGGCCGGCGATGACGTGAAGAGGGGCGGCGGGGCGTTGGAAGCGGCCCCGTACTGGCGTCGGCGTTTCGCCCCGGTCTGGCCGGCCCTCCCATTCGTCATGCCCGTGCGTGACACGGGCATCCAGGGGCTGCGGGCACGGGACTGCCATTCGGGCCCGAGGGCGGTTTCGACGGTCTGACATCGGCCAGAAGGTTGCCGAGACGAGACGTGCGCGTGCTTCCTTGCTTTCGACGTCATCCAGCGGGCTCGATGCGGGCGGCGCAATATTTGAACTCGGGAATCTTGCCCCAGGGATCGAGCGCGGGGTTGGTGAGCAGATTGGCCGCCGCCTCCGCATAGGCGAAGGGGATGAAGAT
>JALUTE010000372.1 GCA_027058255.1 Methyloligella sp.
GGCTTTCTCTCGGGCACGGGGGCGCAGATCGGCGCCGGGCTGCGGGTCGATGCCGCCATGCACACCAGCCTGCCCCACGTCTATGCGGCCGGGGACGTTGCCGAGGGGCCGGACCTTGCCACGGGCGGGCGCGACGTGCTCGCCATCCAGCCCGTGGCGGTGGAGCACGGCCGGATTGCCGGGCTCAACATGGCCGGGCGGCAGGCCCTGCACAAGGGCAGCCTGCCCATGAACGTTCTCGACACGCTCGGGCTCGTCTCGGCCTCCTTCGGCGCCTGGGCCGGGCGGGGCGATGGCGAGGGGGCGCGCCTCGTCGACGAGCGGGCCTCGCGCTATATGCGTCTCGAGTTCGAGGGCGACCGGCTCATCGGCGCGCAGATGGTCGGCATGACCGACCATATCGGCATGGCGCGCGGCCTCATCCAGACCGGCACGCGCCTCGGCGCCTGGAAGGGGCGGCTCATGAAGGCACCCGAGCGCCTGGCCGAGGCCTATGTCGCCACCGCGCAGGGCATCGGCACCGCATAGGCACGGCCTGCTCGCCAAGGGAGCGGGCCGAAGGGAACGGGAAGAGGGGCGCCCCGAACAGGCGCCCCCGCTCATCCCTTTCCGGCCTTCGTTTCGATGCGCGCCTCAGCGGACATAGCGACCGCCGCCATCGGGAAGCCAGTCGGCGCAGATGTCGCGCACGCGGTCGTCATATCCTGCGACGCGGCAGGCCTGCTCCTTCACGTGCGGATTGCGCCGGACAGCCCGGCCGGAGACATGCATCCCATAGCCCCGCGCCACATAGGCGAGATAGTTGTCCTCGCAATAGGGTGTCGAGATCGGTCCCTGGCCGTGCACGATCTGATAGCGGCCATCGCAACGAATCTTGGCGCTGGCCGGTGCGGCGGCGGTGCCGACGGCGAGCGCCACAGCAGCACCAAGTGCTACCGTCATGACTGTACGTGCCATCGTTTTCCTCCTTACTCCTCGAATCTTGCCGGTCTACAATCCTCATCCGTCACACTTGCTCGCGCGAGCCGGTGCGGACTTTTTCTTACATTAGCATGGTTGGGCGTTTTTCGGTGTGCGATTGTGCACAAGGCCTGAGCGTGGCCGCGCCCAAATCTCATGGAATCCGCCGCCGCTCCAATCCATCGGGGAGCTCAGCCCAGGCGTATTCGGCCGAGATGGTCGGGCAGGGCGACCTCCGGCAGATTGCGCGGATCGGGCTCGGGCGTTCCGGGCGCCATCGCGAAGGGCAGAACGCCGGCCCATATGGGCAGGGCGTAGTCCGCCTCTGCGTCCTTGGGCGGGCCGGTGCGCACCTTGGCCGAGGCCTCGGTCAGGGGCAGGGAGACCACAGCCGTCGCCTTCAGCTCCTGCGCCGTGAGGGGGCGCAGCTCGGGCCACCGCCCCGGCACGAGGTGGTCGAGAAAGATCTCGAGCCTGGCCGCCTTGGCGGCGTCGCCGACAACCTCCTCCGCCTGGCCGATCACCATGACCGAGCGATAGTTCACCGAATGATGAAAGGCCGAGCGCGCAAGCACGAGTCCGTCGAGGCAGGTCACCGTCAGGCATACCTCGCCGCGGAGCGCCGCCCGGATCATCCGGCTCGCACTGGAGCCGTGCCAGTAGACGCGATCGCCCTCGCGCCATTGCAGGGTGGGCGTGACATAGGGCGTGCCCTCGTGCACATAGCCGATGTGGCAGAGCGGCATGGCATCGAGGATCGCGGCCACGGATGGGCCGTCGTATTGCGCCCGCTCGTGATGGCGCCTCAGGCGTACCCGCTCGCTGGCGGGCTCGGCGGTCCGTGACATGGGGCCTTTCCTTGATCTTGCACGTTGCGAGGCCGATAATCCGACCGGCGAAGCCGGCATCCATAGCCGAGCGCGAGAAACGGGTCCAGCCATGAAGGTGACATTGAAGCTCTACGCCACGCTGGCGGCGCATCTGCCGGCACAGGCGCGGCGCAACGAGGTGGCGCTGGAGGTGCCGGAGGGCGAGACCATCGGCGCGCTCCTCGACCGCTACAACGTACCGCGCAAGTCCTGTCACCTCATTCTGGTGAACGGGCGCTTCGCTCCGCCGGCGGAGGCGGACGACACCGCGCTTGCGGCAGGCGATACGGTCGCCGTCTGGCCTCCCATCGCGGGCGGCTGAGGGTTGCGCGGCGCCGCTTCGCCCGCGCGCCTCGTGACGCTCCTGAACGTGCCTATTTCTCCAGGGGTTGGACGATGGTGAAGGCGCCGCGAAGCTGACCCAGGGAGAAGCCGGTGGCCTGATCCTCCGGATAGAGCGCCTTGATCCGCGCCGCGAGCTTGGGCTCGAGTTTCGCACCATGGCAGGTGAGACAAGGCTTGGCGACGGGAATGGCCTTCATGTAGCGAAACACCCGTTTGCCGTCGAGTGTGGCCACCTCGTAGTGCTCCAGCGTCTTGGGGTCAGTGCCGCGGGCAATCTCCGCCTCGAAGCGCTCGAGCACCTTGCGCTCCCAGTCGTCTGGCGCGTTTGCGGGATTGCGAAGCTTCAACGCGGTACGGCCGACGCGCCAGCCCGTGGCCTCGGAGGTCTCGTGGGCGATGGCAGGGGCGGCACTGTTGCAAACGCCGATGGCCGCCACCGGGCCGCCGCTCTTGATGGCGGCGACAAGCTCGCCCTTGAGACGCTTGGCAAAGGTCTTGACGGCGGCGCGGGACTTTGCCGCCCGCTCGGCGAGGGCGCCGTCCGGCCCGCCCGCATGCGATCCGGCCCGCATGGCCACCGCCTCGTAGGAAAACACGGCCGAGAGCGATATAGCAACAACCGTGAAGACGACGGATGGTATCGTTCTGCTCATGGGTCCAGCTCTCCCTGTCTCGACGAGGATCCGAGGTGCGCCGCCCAATCGAGCCAGGCGCGGGTGCGCTCCTCCGGCTCGGCATGAAAGACCACATCGGTCACCACTGCAAGGCATGTCGCGCCTGCGTCGATCACGGCACCTGCCCGCTCGAGCGTGATGCCGCCGATGGCAACGAGGGGCAGGGGCGCGATACGCCCGGCCCATTCGCGCACCCGCGCGAGGCCCTGGGGCGCCCAGGGCATC
>JALUTE010000373.1 GCA_027058255.1 Methyloligella sp.
CGGCGCCGCCGCGGCGGCCTCGGGTATCGGCGGCATCGCCATCGGCGACAACACCACCGCCTCCGGCACCAATGGCATCGCCATGGGCACCGGCAGCCGGGCAACCGCAGCCGACGCGCTGGCGCTCGGAACCACCGCCAGCGCAACCGGAGCCGGCGCGATTGCCATCGGCAGGGGCGCCACGGCGACGGGCTCGGTCGCTGTCGGCATCGGCGCCTCCGCGTCCAATGGCGGCGCGGCGTTTGGCGACAATGCAACGGCGACGGGCACCAACGCGACGGCCGTCGGCCCGAATGCGACCGCCACCCATGCAAACGCGGCCGCCTTCGGGACCGGCGCCGCCACGACCCGCGCCAACCAGCAGGTGTTCGGCACGACGAGCAACACCTACACCATGCCGGGCATCACCTCGGGTGCGAGCCAGGCGGCGCAGACCGGCGGTCCGACCCACATCGTGACGTCGGACGCGAACGGCAATCTCGCTGCCCGGACGCCGGCTGCGCTCGGCCTTGCCACCTCCGCCTCCGTCACCGGCCTGAACAATGCGGTGCTCGGGCTGCAGAGCAGCGTGGCCGGGCTGCAGGCGGACATGAACAAGGCCTTCCGCGACATCGACCGCAACGCCCAGGGCATCGCCGTCGTCGCGGCGCTGTCGGGGCTCACCCTGCCGACGGGCAAGGATTTCGCCGTCGGCGTCGATCTCGGCTTCTACGACGACAAGCAGGCGATCGCCGCCAAGGCAGCCATGAGGCTGAGCGACAACATCACCCTCACCGGAGCGGTGGGCATCGGCCTCAACGACTCCGGCCGGGCGGCGGGGCGGATCGGCGTCGTGGCCGCGTGGTGAGCATGACCCCACATCACCCCGGCCATCGGCGCCCGTGAGGGGCCTCTCGGCCCCTCACACCCGGACGGAGGCGGCAGAAGCGGGGTCTGCCGCCTCCGCTTGCTTGAACTTCGACACGCGACGGAGACTGACATGGTGGTCGATGTCTCTCTTGGGCGTCTCCTTCCCCTCGCCCTGTTGCTCCTCTTGGCGCCCGCGCTTCTGCCCACGATCGATCCAGTCGGGCCGGACCTCGCTCTTGCGGCCGAGCGCGCGGCCCGGCCCGGCGGTACGGGCAAGACGTCGAGACAGGGCGCACCCCGCTATGGCGTGCCCCCCGCGGCCGGTCTCCTCATTCTCATCCGCACCAGTCTGATCGCGCTCGATCATGCCAACAAGACGGGCAACTACACGGTGCTGCGGGACATCGCGGCACCGGCGTTCCACAATATGAACAGCGCCGCACGACTTGCCGCCATTTTCTCGCGCGTGCGCGCAGTGGATCTGTCCGCGGTCGCGGCGGCAACGCCGGAGCTCGAGCGCCCTCCCGCAGTCGACGCCACGGGGCGCCTACGGCTCGTCGGCCATTTCGCGACCGGACCGGCCCGCGTTCGCTTCCATCTCGTCTTTCAGGCGGTCGCCGGCCGGTGGCGGCTTTACGGGCTTTCCGTCTCGCCGCGCAGGGCGCGCGTGAGTGCCGCATCGCCCCAGCACCGAAGCAAGCGCAAGGCCACCAAGCCGCGCAAGTCGAAAAAACGGACGCGTCGCAAGCGCAAACGCCCGGCCATCGGCGGCTGGCAGACACAATGAGACCGACGGCCGAGCGGCGAATGCGCGGGCTTTGCGCTCATTAAGGATGTTTTTTAGCGGGATTTTAGGCCCCAACACCTACCCTGCCCGCATAACCCGACAACGGGAATGCGTCAAACAAGTGAGGCAGGGACATGAGCGTCGCCTTGGATATGGTGCGGGAGACCGCACCGGAAGAGACGTCCGACATCAAGCGGGACTATCTCCAGGCTCTGCGTCTGATCGAGCGTCTTCACCGGCTGCTGCTGGATGTCATCAAGGACGAGTTCGACCGTGAAGGACGGTCGGACGTGAACAGCGTGCAGGCACTGCTTCTCTACAATATCGGCGATGCGGAGCTGACCGCGGGCGAGCTGAAGAGCCGCGGCTACTATCTCGGCTCCAATGTCTCCTACAATCTGAAGAAGCTGGTCGAGACGGGCTATATCCACCACAAGCGCTCCGAGGTGGACCGGCGCTCGGTGCGGGTGAGCCTGACCGAAGAAGGCAAGCGCGCCTGCGAGATCGTCGATGCGCTCTATGATCGCCAGCTCCGCTCCCTCGAGGCGGTGGGCGAGGTCTCGGCCGAGCAGCTCCAGTCGCTCAACCGCTCGCTGATGCGCCTTGAGCGCTTCTGGTCGGACCAGATCCGCTTCCGGCTCTGACAGCCATGCATGACCGACACCGGCGCTGCGATGCCCGGGATTCGGTCCCGCCCCGCTCTTCGCCGGCGTTGCATGGCGTCTGTTGCCGTTCGATGACGGTTCGCCCGCAATCCGCCGCGGAACACCTGCTCGTGCTTTGTTAACCTTGTCCCCCTATGGTATGGCTGCCAGCAGGAAGAGCTGTCGCGAGGGGAAGTCTGGCGCCGGCGGCTGGCGGGTTTGGAGTGCTGCGGGCCTGCCCATGGCAAGGTGGCATGGCCCGAGCGAGTGTTCGATCAACAGGAGTTCCCGGCGTGACGTCACAGCGCAAGGCCAAGAGGGCCGTCATCGCAGGCATGACGGTGCCCATCGCGATCGCCACGCTTGTCCTCGTTCCCCTCTCGGGGGGGACGGTGCGAGCCTATGACAGCGACAACTGGATGCAGTTCAACTCCGCCGACGGCACCGTTGGCGGATGGGGCGGCGGCTATGGAAGTGGCGGCTATGACCGCGCCTTCATCCGCAAGTGGGAGGCCAATCCGCGCCGCGGCTTGCCCACGATCTCCAAGGACAACATCCAGCCCATGAAGGCGGCGATCAAGCGCTATGCGGCGATCGTCAAGGCCGGCGGGTGGAAGCCCATCCCCCGGGTGAAGCTCTATGCCGGTGTCACCCATCCGGCCGTTGCGCGGCTCAGGCGGCGGCTCGAGATCACCGGCGATCTGGCGCCGGGCGCCGGCTATTACGCCCAGTCGTTCGACTATTCGGTTCAGCGCGCCGTGCAGCGTTTCCAGATCCGCCACGGCCTCACGCCCACCGGCGTGGTGGACAAGCGCACCCTCGCAGCGCTCAATGTCTCCGCACGGGTGCGGTTGCGCCAGCTTCGAATCAATCTCGGGCGCATGCGCAGCTATGCCATCGGCGCACCGAAGCGCTTCGTCATGGTCAACATTCCCGCGGCCCAGGTGGAGGCGATCGAGAACAATCGCGTGGTCTCTCGCCACACCGCGGTGGTCGGCAAGATCGACCGGCGCACGCCGGTGCTGCGCTCGCACATCTATCAGGTGAACTTCAACCCCATGTGGACCCTGCCGCCGACCGTGATCCGCAAGGACCTCATCCCCAAGGGCCGGCAGATGCGCAAGCGCGGCGGCGACGTTCTGATCAAGTACGGCATCGATGCCTACGATTCGCGAGGCCGCAAGCTCGATCCGCGCCGCATCAACTGGAACTCGCCAGCGGTCTACAACTACATCTACCGCCAGGAGCCCGGCAAGGACAATCCGATGGGCTATGTGAAGCTCAGCTTTCACAACAAGTTCGCCGTGTTCCTGCATGACACGCCGTCCAAGACCCTGTTCGGCCGCAATTTCCGCGCCGCCAGCTCCGGCTGCGTGCGGGTGCAGAACATCCGCCAGCTTGTCGCCTGGCTGCTGCGGGACAATGAAGGCTGGGGGCCTCGGCGAGTCGCCTACATGAAACAGTCGGGCGAGCGCATGAATGTGCGCCTCAAGCGGCAGATGCCGATCTACATGGTCTACGTCACCGCATGGGCGACCCGGGACGGGACCGTGCATTTCCGCCGCGACCTCTATCGCCGCGATGGGGTCGGCCTCACCGCTTCGGCCTATTAGAGGGGCGGCCCGTTCAGGCGAGCACCCGGCATGGCGAAGGTGGGATGGGCGGGCCTGCTGTCGACGCCGAGATGAGGCGGGCAGGCCCGCCATGGACGCCGAGACGCGCGCTGCAATCCTCTGTAACGCCGCGGCCGTGCCGTGCCGCCGCCAGGGCATCAGAAATGGGTGTAGCCGGAACGGGCGAAGCGCATGGGCATGCCCGAGCGGTCGAGCACCCGCACGCCATCGCCCGCCTCGCACAGGGCGCCGATGGCGGTGACCGGGACCGCGCAGTCGGCGGCGGCCGCCTCGAAGGCGCGGGCCTTCTCCGCGGGAACGGCCGCCAGAATCTCGTAATCGTCGCCACCGGTCAGGCAATCGGCAAGGCGGCTCGGCGCGCGCCGCACCACCGCCTGCGCCGCCATTGAGAGGGGCACGCGGCCAGCCTCCACCCGCGCGCCGCAGCCGCTCGTCCCGGCCAACCGGCCGAGATCGCGCACCAGCCCGTCCGAGACGTCGAGGGCGGCGCGGGCATGGATCTGCACGGCGCTCGCGAGCGCCGTGCGGGGCTCGGGACGGCGATAGCGGGCGAGGAGATGCGCCCGCTCCGCCTCGCCCAGCCCCCAGCCCCGGGCCTCCTCATCGCCGCGAGCAAGAGCAAGGCCCAGCGCCGCATCACCGATGCTGCCCGACACGTAGAGCACATCGCCCGGCTGCCCGGCGCCGCGCCGGACCATGGCGCCCTGCGGCACCGAGCCCATGGCCGTGATGGTAATGGCAAGAGGCCCGCGCGTGCGCACCGTATCGCCGCCGAGCAGCACGAGGCCATGGCGCTCCTGACAGGCTTGCAAGGCACCGGCGAAGGCCTCCAGCCAGGCCGCATCGGGCGGGGCCGGCAAGGCGAGGCTCATCAGATAGTGGAGGGGAACCGCGCCCTTGGCGGCAAGGTCCGAGAGATTGACCGCGAGCGCCTTCCAGGCAAGGTCGCCCGGCGCCGTCTCCTCCAGAACGTGAACGCCCGCAAGGATGGTGTCCATGGTGATGACGAGGTCGGCGCCGGGCGGGGGCTTCAGCAGGGCGGCATCGTCGCGAAGCGCAAACGCCCCTGGCGCCTTTCGGGCAAGAGGCGCGAAATAGTCGCGAATGATCCGGTCCTCGTCCATGGCTCCAGCAGTCGCCGCCATGCCAGCCATTGCGGCACTCAGGCGCTGGCGGGCGTGTCGAACTCCTCCCGGCGCAGGCGCCGGGCGAGATGATCGAGCACCCCGTTCACCACCTTGGGCTCGTCGCCCTCGAAGAAGGCGTGCGCAACGTCGATATACTCCGAGATCACCACCCGGGCCGGCACGTCGCCGCGCTCCAGAAGCTCGAAGGCGGCGCTGCGCAGGATGGCGCGCAGAATGCTGTCGATACGGTGCAGCCGCCAGCCCTCCTTGAGCTGGGCATCGAGCAGGGGATCGATCCTGCGCTGATGGGCAACGACACCGCGGAGCAGCTCGGCAAAGAATTCGGTGTCCGCGGCAGCAAGCCGCGTGCCGCCCTCGCCCTCCGCGGCCCCGCCGGGCGCCGCCCCGCACCCTTTCGCAGATGCGATGGCCTCGCGCCCGTCATCCGCCTGCCCGTCATCGCCTTGCCCGTCATCCTCCGCGCCGGGCGCCGCCAGCCGGTGGCGCAGAAACTCGGCAATCACCGCATTGAGGTCCGTGTGGGCGAGGTCCATCTGATAGAGGGCCTGAACGGCCGCGAGCCGCGCGAGGCTGCGCGCCCGTACGGGATCGCCGCGCTGCCGGCCGCTCTCGCCGCCTCCGGTGGCGCCTTCCGTCGGGGCTTTGCCCTTTCCGATCATGGCATGCCCGCCGAGCCCCGCTCGGCGAATTTCCGCCCCACATCGATCAGCGCGAGGCAGGCACGCGCCGCATCGGCGCCCTTGTCGCCGCCGTCGCGCCGCGCCCGGGCCCAGGCCTGATCCCGATTCTCCACCGTCAGAATGCCATTGCCGAGCGGGATGTGCCGCGTGGTCGCAAGATGCATCAGCCAGCGGGTGGACTCGGTCGCGACCGTCTCGTAATGGGTGGTCTCGCCGCGAATGACACAGCCCAGGGCCACGCAGCCGTCGAAGCGCCCCAGGCCGGCCCTGCGCGGGATGAGCCCTGCCTCGGCGGCGAGCGCCAGCGCCGTCGGGATCTCCAGCGCGCCCGGCACGGCAATGCGCTCCACCGCGCCGCCGCGCGCCGCGATCTCGGCCAGTGCGCCCTCGGCCAGCGCATCGGCGATGTCCTCGTAGAACCGCGCCTCAATGAGCAGAATGCGCAGGGATGTGTCGGCGGCCATGGCTGCTCGCTTCGCTCGCTAGTCGATCCGTCTCTGGCCCACGATCTCGAGGCCATAGCCTTCGAGACCGACGAATTTCTGCGGCGGCGCATTGCTGAGGAGCACCATCTCGCGCACGCCGAGATCGTGCAGGATTTGCGATCCGATGCCGACCTCCAGCCAGCGCCGCTCGCTCGCCTCCTCGCCATCGACCTCGGCCGCCGCCCGGCTCTGGCGCCGGCGCCGCTCGGCCCGCTCCAGCGCTTCCGAAACCCCGCGCGGGCTGGTGTCGCGAATGAGCACCAGAACGCCGCGCCCTTCCTCGGCAATCATCTCCATGGCCTTCTGCACCAGAGAGCGCTTGTGCCCCTCGGTGCCGATGCCGAGCACATCCGACAGCGTGTTGGTTGCATGCACGCGCACGAGCACCGGCCCGCCTTGGGACAGGTCGCCCTTCACCAGGGCGATATGCTCGGAGGGCTCGGCCGTATTGGCATAGACCCGAAGGTCGAACCGGCCGCCATAGGCGCTCTCCACCTCGGTCTGTGTGACCAGCCGCACGACGCTGTCATGCTTGCGCCGATAGGCGATGAGATCGGCGATGGTCGCCACCTTGAGGCCGTGCTCGCGCGCGAAGACCAGCAGCTCCGGCAGGCGCGCCATGGTGCCATCGTCGTTCATGATCTCGCAAATGACGCCCGCGGGATTGAGGCCCGCCAGGCGGGCGATGTCCACGGCCGCCTCCGTGTGGCCGGCGCGCACGAGCACACCGCCCTCGCGCGCAATCAGCGGAAAGACATGGCCGGGCGTGACGATGTCCTGCTCGCCCTTGGTGGGGTCGATGGCAACCGATATGGTCCGTGCCCTGTCATGGGCGGAGATGCCGGTGCTGATGCCCTCGCGCGCCTCGATGGAGACCGTGAACGCCGTCTGGTGGCGCGAGCGGTTGTGCCGGGCCATGTATTCGAGATTGAGCTGCTTCGCCCGCTCCGGCGTGAGCGCAAGACAGATGAGGCCGCGCCCGTGCTTGGCCATGAAATTGATCGCCTCGGGCGTTGCCATCTGGGCGGCGATGACGAGATCGCCCTCGTTCTCGCGATCCTCGGCATCGACGAGCACGATCATGCGCCCATTGCGCACCTCGTCGATGATCTCCTCGATGGGCGAGAGCACGATGTCGTCTGTCGCGGAACGCGTGTCCATGGTCTCGGTGCCGTATTCCTGGTCGGTGTCGATGGTTGTCATGTCGAGCGCCCCCGGCTCGTTTCGGCAAGCCTTGCCACATAACGCGCGAGCAAGTCCACCTCGAGATTGACCCGGTCGCCGACGCTGAGGCCGCCCCAATTGGTCACCGCCAGGGTGTGCGGGATGAGATTGACCGAGAAGGTCGCATCCTCGACGCTGTTGATGGTGAGCGAGACGCCGTCGAGGGCGATGGAGCCCTTCTCCGCCAGATAGGGGGCGAGCACCTCGGGCGCGCTGAGCGTGAAACGCACCGACTCCCCGTCGGCCCGCCTCGTGACGATCTCGGCCACGCCGTCCACATGGCCCGTCACGATATGCCCGCCGAGCTCGGCGCCAAGGGTGAGGGGGCGCTCGAGATTGATCTTCCGCCCCACCTGCCAGTCGCCGATGGTGGTGCGCGACAGGGTCTCGTTGGACACATCCACCGCAAAACGCGCCCCCGCAATGCCCGCGCGCGCAACCTCCGTCACCGTCAGGCAGCAGCCATTGCAGGCGATGGAGGCGCCGATGGCAATGGTGTCGGCATCATAGCCGCAGGTGATCTCGAGCCTGCCGCCCTCGCGCGCCACCAGCTCGCCCATATCCGTGATCAGTCCCGTGAACATGCCCGTCTATTCGTCTCTGCTCGTCCCGGCTCGGATCGAGATGGCGGGACACGCCTGGAGGCGGCTCGGCGCATCGCCGCTTGGCCCCGGAGGCGAAAGGCACCGCCATCCATCGCTCAGAAGGTGTGCAATCTAGCGAGTGCATCCCGGGCACGATAGGGGGTTTCGGTGCCATCGCCTGCGGCATGGCGCTCGCCGATCTGCCAGGCATCGCCCTCGGTCACGCGCTCGAGCCCGTCATCCACGAAGGGCAGCAGCCCCTTGCGTCCGAGCGCCGCCGAGCCGCGAAAGATCACGACCTCGTCCACGAGCCCGGCATCGAGAAAGGCGCGCGCCACATGCGGCCCGCCCTCCACCAGAAGACGGGTGATGCCGCGCCCGGCAAGCTCGGCCAGAACCGCGGCGAGGTCCAGGCCGCCATCGGCGCCGCGCGGCACGCGCTGGACGAGAGCCCCCGCCTCGAGCAGCGTTCCCTGGCGCTCCATGGGCGCATCCGGGGCGCAGAAGATCCAGAGCGGCACCGCCTCGGCGGAGGCGATGAGGCGGCTTTGCGGCGAGATGCGAAGGGCGCTGTCCAGCACCACGCGCAGCGGCGAGCGGTCCTCGAGCCCGGGCAGGCGGCAGGTGAGCTCGGGATCGTCCGCCTCCACCGTGCCGCGCCCGACGAGGATCGCATCCGAGCGCGCGCGCATGAGATGGCCCCGGGCCCGCGCCACCGCGTCCGTCACCCAGACGGGCCGTCCGGTGCCCGGCGCGATGCGCCCATCGGCCGAGACGGCGAGCTTGAGCTGGACGAAGGGCCGGCCCGCGATCTGGCGCAGGAGGTGCCCGGCATTGAGCCATCGCGCCTCGTCCTCGAGCACGGGCTCGCCGACCGCGATCCCGGCCGCGCGCAGGCGGGCGATCCCCTCGCCGGCTACGCGCGGGTCCGGATCGCGGGTCGCCACCACCACGCGGGCAAGGCCGGCTTCGATCACCGCATCGGCGCAGGGCGGCGTGCGGCCCTGGTGGGCGCAGGGCTCGAGGCTCACGAAGAGCGTGCCCCCGCGCGCGCGTCCTCCGGCGCGGGCGAGCGCCTCCGTCTCCGCGTGGGGCCGTCCGCCCGGCTGTGTCCAACCGCGCCCGACGATCTCGAACGCGTCCCCCTGCCCACGGGTGATGACGGCGCCGACCGCCGGATTGGGCCAGACCGTGCCCAGCGCCCGGCGCGCAAGGCCGAGCGCCTGTCTCATGAGACGGCGATCGCGCGCCTCCCCCTCCCCCATCACGCGGCGTGGCCCGCCGCGCGCGCGCCATGGCCGCCAGCCCGCGCGGCGGCGCTGTTGCCAGCCCTCTCGTCCGCGGCCCGGGGATCGCCAGTGATCTCCTCGAGGACCTCCTCGAAATCGCGCGCCTCGCGGAAATTGCGATAGACGGAGGCGAAACGCACATAGGCGACATCGTCGAG
>JALUTE010000374.1 GCA_027058255.1 Methyloligella sp.
CCCCATGAGGCCCGCGAGATCATGTGGGAGAACAGGTCCTACATCTTCTTCCGCCCCCTCGATGGCGCGGAAGAGGCGGACGGCCCCCTCGGCGCGGGCGGCGTGGTGCTCACGCCGGGCCGCAGCCTTGCGGTCGATGCCGGCCACCACCGGCTGGGCACGCCCATCTGGGTCGCATCGCCCACCCTGGACCATCACGGCGAGCCCGGCTTTCACCGCTTGATGATTGCCGAGGACGTGGGCTCGGCTATAAAGGGGCCCGAGCGCGGCGACATTTTCTGGGGTACCGGCGAGACGGCCGGCCGGCTGGCCGGCGCCACCCGCCACCCGGGCCGGTTCATCGTGCTCGTGCCCCGGGCTTGAAAACGCCTCCGCTTGAACCACCCCCAGGCACCGACACGACTGGACGCAACGACATGAGCGCCTCGAACCGACAGGGGAGACAGGGGAGTCGACATCGCGACGGCTATCATCCACGCACGCCTCGCGAGCGCCGCGACATGTCCGAGGCCGAGCTGCGCCTGTGGGAGGCCATGACCCGGGACCTCGAGCCCCTCGTCAAGGGCAAGGACCGCCTGCCGCCCATCCGTGACACCGCGCCTCTGCACGGCCCCCCTCGCCGCACGCCGCAGCCTTCGCCAGCCCGCGCGCCCTCGCCCTCGCCCTCGCCTTCGCATGCGGATGCGGAGCGATCCGGTCCCCGCCCGGTGCCCAGCGCCTCGGCGCGCCCGCCCGCACCGAAGGTGCCGCCCCTCGCCGAGCTCGATCGCCGTCGCGTGCGCCAGCTCGCGCGCGGGCGCATCGCCATCGACGCCCGTCTCGACCTCCACGGCCTCTGCCAGCGCGAGGCCCATGCGGCTCTGCTCGGCTTTCTCAGGCGTTGCCAGGCCGACGGCCTGCGCCATGTGAAGGTGATCACCGGCAAGGGCCGCACGGGCGAGGACGAGGGTGCGGAAAGCTTCATCGATGTGCGCGAGCGCGGTGTGCTCCGCCGCGCGGTTCCCCACTGGCTCGCCGAGCCGGCCTTCCGCGCGCTCATTGTCGGCTATGCCCCGGCCGGCCCCGCCCATGGCGGCGAGGGCGCGCTCTACATCCAGCTCCGCCGCGCCCCCACCCGCACCTGACCCTCGGACCGGCAATCCAGAGCGGCCCGCGCCAAACAGCCCCTCCCCACCGAGGGGAGGGCACCCCCGACAGAGAGGCCGAGAAAAGCCCCTCCCGCCAGTGGGAAACACCGCGCCCCGCGTTCGGCCTGAGCCAGTCCCCCACACGACGCCCCAAACAGCCCCTCCCCCTGGTGGGGAGGGAACCCTGACGGAAGGGCCGGAGCAAGCCCCTCTCCCTTCCGGGGAAAATGGGCCTGACGGAGACATCCGAAAAAGGGGAGGCGGCGCGTGATGGGTGAGCTGCTGCTGGAGCTCTTCTCGGAGGAGATCCCGGCGCGCATGCAGGCACGCGCGGCGGGCGATCTCGAGCGGCTGGTCACCGCCGGGCTGGAGGAGGCGGGGCTCGCCTTCACCGCCGCCCGGGCGTTCGCCACGCCGCGCCGGCTCGCCCTCGTGGTTGAGGGCCTGCCCGAGGCCTCGCCCCCGAAGCGCGAGGAGCGCCGCGGCCCCCGCGTCGGCGCGCCGAAGAAGGCGCTCGAGGGCTTCATGCGCGCCGCCGGGCTCGCGCGCATCGAGGATGCCGAGATCGTCTCCGATCCCAGGAAGGGCGACTATTACCTGGCCGTCACCGAGACGCCGGGCCGGCCCACGGGCGAGATCGTCGCCGAGATCGTGCCCGACCTGGTGCGGCGCTTTCCCTGGCCGAAGGCCATGCGCTGGGGGGCGGGCCGGCTCAAATGGGTGCGCCCGCTCCATTCCATCCTCTGCCTCTTCGATGGCAAGCCGGTGGCCTTCGAGGTGGACGGCATTGCAAGCGGCGCCGAGGCGCGCGGGCACCGTTTCATGGCTCCGGATCCCTTCGCGGTCTCGGGCTTCGCCGACTACAGGAAGGCGCTCAAGGCGCACAAGGTCGTGCTCTCGGGCGAGGAGCGGGCGCGCATGATCGCCCGCAGCGCCGCGCGGATCGCCGAGAAGGAAGGCCTGGCGCTGGTCGAGGACGAGGCATTGCTGGCGGAGAACGCCGGCCTCACCGAGTGGCCGGTGGTGCTCGCAGGCCGTTTCGACGAGGCCTTCCTGGACGTGCCGGCCGAGGTGCTCACCACCGCCATGAAGGCGCATCAGAAATGCTTCTCCCTGCGCGATCCGAAAACGGGCCGCCTCGCCAACCGCTTTCTCATGGTGGCCAATCTGCAGGCGAAGGACAGGGGGCGCGCCATTGCCGCGGGCAATGAGCGGGTGATCCGGGCCCGGCTCTCGGATGCCAAGTTCTTCTGGGAGAATGACCGCAGGCGCCCGCTCGACGAATTGGTGCCGAAGCTCGATGGCATCGTCTTCCACGAGAAGCTCGGCACGGTGGGCGAGCGGGTGCGCCGGCTCGAGGTGCTGGCTCGGGCGCTCGCGCCCCGGGTCGGCGCCGATGCGGAGCAGGCGGCGCGCGCAGCACGGCTCGCCAAGGCCGACCTCGTCTCGGAGATGGTCTACGAGTTCCCCGAGCTGCAGGGCATCATGGGGCGCTACTATGCCCTGGAGCATGGCGAGCCCGCGGCCATCGCCGATGCCATCGCCGAGCATTACAGCCCGAAGGGGCCGGGGGACACAGTGCCGACGGCGCCTGTCTCCATGGCCGTGGCGCTGGCCGACAAGCTGGATCAGCTCGTGTGCTTCTGGGCCATCGGCGAGACGCCGACCGGCTCCAAGGACCCCTATGCGCTGCGCCGTGCCGCGCTTGGCGTCATCCGTATCATTCTGGAGAACGGCATTCGCCTGCGGCTGTTCGCCTTTCTGGCGCGCCCCTTCGCCGAGGCGGTGCGGGCCATGGAGCGCCAGGAGATCATCGAGCGCATTCTCGCCGCCGAGCAGCTCGCCGAGCACGGTTTCGATGCCCGCGAGATCGCCGAGATCGAGCGCCAGGCGGTGGAGGACGTACTGCGCCCGGA
>JALUTE010000375.1 GCA_027058255.1 Methyloligella sp.
CGATTCCAGCGACAATGTGCCGGGCGTGCCCGGCATCGGCGTCAAGACCGCGGCGCTCCTCATCAACGAATATGGCGATCTCGACACGCTGCTCGCCCGGGCCGAGGAGATCAAGCAGAAGAAGCGTCGCGAGAACCTTCTCGCCTTCGCGGACCAGGCCCGCCTCTCGCGCGAACTCGTGCATCTCAGGGACGACGTGCCCCTCGACGTGCCCCTCGCCGATCTCGGCGTGCGCCCGCCCGACCCCGATACCCTGCTCGCCTTCATGGAGGAGATGGAGTTCAACACGCTGACCCGGCGCGTGGCGGAGGCGTTCGGCGTCGCCGTGCCCGAGGCGGCGGCCAAGGCAACGGCCCTGTCCAAGGCAACGGCCCAGTCCAAGGCCCGCCGCAAGGCCAGGGCGAAGAGCGCCAGCCGGAAGCGGAAGGAAAAGAGCAGCGACAGCGCCGCGGGCCGCAAGGCCGATCATGGGGGCAAGCCCGATCATGGGAGCACGTCCGTTCCGGCCGGGGCCGGCAGCCCTGCGGCGCTCGCAGCGGCGCGCGCCCACGAGGCCCTCACCACGCCCATCGAGCCCGGCACCTACGAGACCGTGACGGAGCGGGTGCGGCTCCAGTCCTGGCTCGCCGAGGCCCGTGAGCAGGGCTTTCTCGCCTTCGATACGGAGACCGACAGCCTGGATGCCATGCAGGCGCGGCTCGTCGGCGTCTCCCTGGCGCTCGCGCCGGGCCGGGCCTGCTACGTGCCGCTCGCCCATGCCGCCGGCGACGGCCTCGATCTCGAAGGCGCCGGCGAGATCGCGCAGATCCCCCTCGACGAGGCGCTGGAGGACCTGCGCCCGGTCCTCGAGGACCCGGCCATTCTCAAGATCGGCCAGAACCTCAAATATGACGGCCTGCTGCTCGCCCGTTACGGCATCCGCATTGCGCCGATCGAGGACACCATGCTGCTCTCCTATGCCCTCGATGCCGGCCGGGGTGGCCATGGCATGGACGAGCTCGCCAAACGCCATCTCGGGCACACCTGCATCGCCTTCAAGGATGTCGCCGGCTCCGGCAAGGCCCAGGTGACCTTCGACCGGGTGCCCCTCGACAAGGCGGCCGCCTATGCGGGCGAGGATGCCGACGTGACGCTCAGGCTCTGGCGGGTACTGAAACCGCGCCTTGCCGCGGAGCATGTCACCACGGTCTACGAGACCCTGGAGCGCCCCCTCGTGCCCGTGCTCGCCGAGATGGAGCGGGCGGGCATTCTGGTGGACCGGGCCATTCTCTCGCGCCTTTCCGGCGATTTCGCCCAGAGCCTCGCCCGCCTCGAGGCGGAGATTCACGAGCTCGCCGGCGAGCCCTTCAATGTCGGCTCGCCCAAGCAGCTTGGCGAGATCCTGTTCGGGCGCATGGGCCTTCCCGGCGGCAAGCGCACCCGGACCGGCGCCTGGAGCACGGCGGCCGGCCAGCTCGACGATCTTGCCGCCAATGAGGACCTGCCCGAGGAGGCGCGCCGCTTCGTTGCCACCGTGCTCGAATGGCGCCAGCTCGCCAAGCTCAAGAGCACCTACACCGACGCCCTGCCCGGCTTCATCAACCCCGAGACCGGGCGCATTCACACCTCCTATGCGTTGGCCGCCACCACCACCGGCCGGCTCGCCTCCACGGATCCCAATCTGCAGAACATCCCCGTGCGCACGCCCGAGGGGCGCGAGATCCGCACCGCCTTCATCGCGCCCGAGGGGCACAAGCTGGTCTCGGCCGACTACAGCCAGATCGAGCTGCGCATCCTCGCCCATATTGCCGATATCGAGGCCCTCAAGGCGGCCTTCGCCAAGGGGCTCGACATTCACGCCATGACCGCGAGCGAGATGTTCGGCGTGCCCATCGAGGGCATGCCGGGCGAGGTGCGCCGTCGCGCCAAGGCGATCAATTTCGGCATCATCTACGGCATTTCCGCCTTCGGCCTCGCCAATCAGCTCGCCATCCCGCGCGAGGAGGCCGCCGCCTATATCGAGAAATATTTCGAGCGCTTTCCGGGCATTCGCGACTATATGGAGGCGACCAAGGCGACGGCGCGCACGCAAGGCTACGTGACGACGCTCTTCGGGCGGCGCATCCACTATCCGGAGATCAACAGCCGCAACCACCAGCGCCGCAGCTTCCTCGAGCGCGCCGCCATCAACGCGCCGATCCAGGGCTCGGCCGCCGACATCATCCGCCGCGCCATGATCCGCATGCCCGAGGCGCTCGAGGCGGCGGGCTTGCGCGCCCGCATGCTGCTGCAGGTGCATGACGAGCTGATCTTCGAGGTGCCCGACGGCGAGGTGGAGGCGACCATGGCCTGTGTGCGCGGAGTGATGGAGCGCGCCGCCGAGCCCGCCGTGGCCCTGTCGGTGCCGCTTGTGGTCGATGCCGCTGCCGGCGAGAGCTGGGAGGCCGCGCATTGACGACAAGACTGCACGTGTTCCATGGTTGCATCCGCTTCCACCCTGTCTCTAACTGATCTCCCGGCTTGGAACCGAACGAGAAGGCACGCAACGGATTCTTGGCTCGAGGGAGCGCATGCTGGACCTCGCACACCCATTTTGGGAGGGTTTAACTCGTGAGCTTGCCCAGTCGAGCCCCATGGCCCGCGGTTCAGCTCGATCCGGTTTCCATGAGGCCGCCTCCGAGCCAGGCCCGCACCACATCGCCCACGACCTCACAGAAACCTCCAGATTCCCTTTTCTTGCGAACAGTGATCAAGATGGGCGCTGCAAGATGGGTGCTGGAGAGGAGGCCAGCATCCATGGTCAAACCACTCAGTCTCGATCTTCGCACACGGATCAAGGCGGACGTTGAGGGCGGCATGTCGTACCGGTCGGCGGCGCGGCGCTTTGGCGTGAGCCCCTCTGCGGTCGTCAAACTGATGAAGCGCTACCGCGCGACCGGCTCTCGGGAACCGGGGCAAATCGGCGGCCATCGTGAACCCATTTTGGCAAATGAACGGGCGTGGATTCTCGCGCGGATCGCCGAGCAACCCGACATAACTCTGCGTGCCCTGGCGGA
>JALUTE010000376.1 GCA_027058255.1 Methyloligella sp.
TCATGATGCTCTCGCTCATCCTGCTCGGCGGCGAGATCATCAAGGCGACCTACACCCGCCACAACGTGCTCACCGACCATGCGCTGTCCATGGTGCTGGCGGTGATCTGCATCATCGAGTTCATTCTCGTGCCCCAGGCTGCGACGTCGCTGTTCTTCATGATCACCATGATGACGGCCATCGACGTGATTGCCGGCGCCTTCATCGGCATTCGCACCGCACGGCGCGACTTCGGCATGGGCCACGACATCTCTTGAGCGCAGGGCGGCTTGTCCTGGCGCCCCGGTCCGGGCATGGCCTGGGGCGGCGTTTCGCTTGTTCTTAACACTTGTGGCATAGGCTCGGTGCCGGGTTGAGGCAAAGAAGCGAGGGAGCCGGGTGAGTGCGCCGCAGGATCGCAACGCTGTGCCACCGAGGGTGAGGGGCGGAGCCGTTCGACACGCGCAGGGCGGAGAGCGGCCACGACCGGCGCGGCCCGCCGAGCGTCGGCGCGGCGCCGATGGCATGCCCCAACCCGGCGTCTCGGACCCTATCGACGTCTCTACCGCGCCCCTCCCGCTCGACCTGACCCATATCCTCACATCCGTCGATCTCACGGCCTATCATTGGGATCTCGCGACCGACCGCCTTGTCTGGCACGACAACGCGGCCGCCGTTCTCAAGCTCCCGGACATCTCCCGGGCCACGACCGGCAAGGGCTTCCATGGCCTGATCGCGCCCGAGCACGCGGAGCGCCGATCGGCGGCCATGGCCAATGCCCGCGGGCGGGCCGGCACGCCGGCGCGCAACTATCGGGTGGTCTACAGGCTCGTGCCGGACGGAGCCGAGACGGGACGCGGCCTGTGGGTCGAGGATTGCGGCACCTGGCTCGCCGGCGCCGGCGACCGCGGACGGCCTTCCGGCGGCCTCGCCTATGGCGTCCTGCGGGTGATCACCGCTCCCGAAGAGAGCTGGGCGCAACCGGGCGGCGGGGCCGGGCGCGACGAGCTCACGGGCGAGATCAACCGCACCGGTCTCAAGAAGGTTCTCGAGGAGGTCGTCGCCCGCACGGAGCAGGACAAGACGACGAGCGCATTTCTCCTCGTTGCCATCGACAATCTCGCCATCATCAACGAGACGTTCGGCTTCGATGTCGGCGACGAGGTGATCCGGGTCATCGCCCAGCGCCTCAAGAGCACGCTGCGGGTGCGCGACACCATCGGAAATTACTCATCCAACAAGTTCGGCGTCGTGCTCGACGGCTGCGATCTCGACGGCATGCAGGCGGCCGCGACGCGCATGCGCGAGATCGTGCGCGAGGTGGCGATCCGCACCGACACCTGCCAGTTGCCCGCGACCGTGTCCATTGGCGGCGTGCTGGTGCCGCGGGACGCCGGCGACTCCCACCAGGCCGTCACCCGCGCGCTCGAGGCGCTCGAGAAAGCCAAGACGGGCCGCAAGGACTGCTTCGTCGCCTATCAGCCCTGCGCCAACAGGGAGTCTCTGCGCAAGCGCAACATCACCATCGCCGACCAGGTGATCGCCGCCCTTGACGAGGGGCGCATGCTCATCGCGCTCCAGCCCATCGTGAGCACCCACACCCAGGAAACCGCGCTTTACGAATGCCTGCTCCGCATGCGCCGGCCGGACGGGTCCATTGCCGAGGCGGGCGAGTTCATCGCCGTTGCCGAGCAGCTCGGCCTCTCGCGCATGATCGACCGGCGGGTTCTGGAGCTCACCATTGCGCTCGCCAAGGCCTATCCGTCGATTCGCCTCTCCCTCAACGTCTCGGGCAACACCGCCTGCGACCATCACTGGCTCGCCGCGCTCGAGGCCGCCACCAGCGGAGACCGTGCGCTTGCCGAGCGCTTGACGGTCGAGATCACGGAGACCGCGGCCATTGACGATCTGGACAAGTCCATCCGGTTCGTGGATGCCCTGCAGGAGCTTGGATGCCGCGTCGCCATCGACGATTTCGGCGCGGGCTACACCTCGTTCCGCAATCTCAAATATCTCGGTGTCGACATGGTGAAGATCGACGGCTCCTTCGTCGCCGATCTGGCGAAGAACGAGGATGACCGTGTCTTCATCGAGGCGCTGGTCGATCTCGCGCGCAATTTCGAGATGGAGACGGTCGCGGAATGGGTGGACGACCAGGAGACGGCCGAGATTCTGCGCAGCATCGGTGTCACCCATTTGCAGGGCTATTATTTCGGCCGCCCCCGCATTCCGTCGCACCCGGATGTGGCCGGCCGGCGGACGGCCATCATTCGCCCGCCTGCGGGCCGCATCGCCGGAACGTGAAATAGTAGCATCGCCGCCCTGCGGCCCTGGCCTTCGCCTCGTAGCGCGTCTCGGGCCAGTCGGGCCCGCGCTCGCGCCAGTCGCGCGCCTCACTCACGCACCATGCAAAGGCCGGATGGCGCGTCAGCGCTGTGAGGCTCGCACGGGCATAGTCGCCAATATCGGTGGCCAGGCGCAGGCGTGCTCCCGGTCGCATGACCCGGGCGAGCTGGTCGAGCACGGGGGGCGCGATGAGCCGGCGCTTGTGGTGGCGCTTCTTCGGCCAGGGGTCGGGAAAGAGAATGAACACCCGGCCGATGGAGGCCTCCGGCAACCAGTCGAGCACGTCGCGCGCATCGCCATCGTGAACCCGCACATTGTCGAGGCCCTGCGCCTCGACCTCGCCAAGCAGGCGCGCCACGCCATTGATGAAGGGCTCGCAGCCGATGAAGCCGACATCACCGTGATGGGCCGCTTGCCAGGCCAGATGCTCTCCGCCGCCGAAGCCGATCTCGAGCCAGACATCGCCGACGGGCCGGGGAAAAAGCCCTGAGAGCGGCTCGGGCGCCGGCGCGTCGAGATCGAGCCGCAACCTGGGCAAGAGCTCGCCGAGCAGTCGCTGGCGCCGCGCGCTCAGCCGGTGGCCCTTGCGGCGCCCGTGCAGATGCCGCCGTGCCGCCTTCGGCTCGCGCCCCTCTTGCGGTCGAGACACCCGCGCCCCCTCAACGCTCACGCACCGAAGAAGAACGCCTCGCCCGATCCCGCGATCTTCGGGTCCGGCGGGCACGCGATCTCGGCGTCCTTTCCCTCATAGTCGATGACCGAGAGCACGGTGCGCATGGCAGCGAGGCGCGCGCGGCGCTTGTCATTGGCGCGGATGACCGTCCAGGGGCAGATGTCGGTGTGGGTGTGGCGAAAGAGGTCCCGCTTGGCCTCCGTGTAGGCGTCCCACTTGTCGATGGCGGCGAGGTCGATGGGGCTGAGCTTCCAGCTCTTCAACGGGTCGTGACGGCGCGCATGCAGGCGCTTGAGCTGCATCTCGCGGCCGATGGTGAGCCACAGCTTGAAGAGCAGAATGCCGTCGCGCACCAGCATGGCCTCGAATTCGGGCGCCTCGGCGAGAAAGCGGCGGAGCTGGTCCTCATCGCAGAACCCCATCACCCGCTCGACGCCGGCGCGGTTGTACCAGGAGCGGTCGAACAGGGTCATGTCTCCGGCTGTCGGCAGGTGCGGCACGTAGCGCTGGAAGTACCACTGACCGCGCTCGGCCTCGGTGGGCTTGGAGAGGGCGACGGCCCGGGCATGGCGGGGGTTGAGATGGGCCATGAAGCGCTTGATGGTGCCGCCCTTGCCCGCCGCATCGCGGCCCTCGAACAGGATGACGATGCGCGCGCCGCTCTCACGCGCCCAGCGCTGCAGTTTCAGGAGCTCGATCTGGAGGGCCCTGAGCTCGGCCTCGTAGGCCTTGCGCTTCATGCGCTTGTCGTAGGGATAACCGCCCGATCCCATGGCGGCGCGCGCGATGGCCTCGGGCAGAGCCGGATTGTCGAGATCGAAACCCGCCGCGCGCACGCCGGCCTCGGTCATGCCACCCCTCCCCTCTTCCAGCCGTGATGCGGACCGGCTCCCTGTCGCCCCGGCGCAAGGCCGCTCTCGGCGCACAGCCCCCATTCGCGCGCCGACACGCCGCAAACGCCTTCGCCGCCGGCGCGCCGTCGAGGGCGGTGCAGCGCATCGCCCGGCGGGCGCGCACCCAGGCCCACCGCAGCGCCCGTTGCTCCCGGCACGCGGCCCGTCACCGGGACGCCGGCGCCCCGGCCGGCATCCGCCTTGTCGCGTGTTCTTTACTGTCCGTTGACGGACTGGAGGCGGGCCATCTCGTCTTTCAACTTCAACTTCTGGCGTTTCAGCTCTTGTATCTTCAGATCGTCGGCATAGGGCCGGGCCAATTCCTCCTCGATCATGCGATCCAGCGCGCGATGCTTCTCGGAAAGCTCGACCAGATGAGCTGCAACCGCCATGTTGCCCTCCGTGTCCTGTTGAACAATGGCACCATTTTGTCAGATGGGTACGGATTTGTCTAACCGCAAGCCTCGGCTGGGCTGCCCGCCTCTCCGCCCGCCTCGCCTGGGCCGCCCCCTGTCATGCGGGGCGGCGATATTCGAGCAGAAAATGCCGGATGGGCGGATCGCCCTCGTCCCAGAACTCCTCGAGCAGGCTCTGCTCCAGCCCGGCCGCCGCGAAGGGGGCGAGCTGGTCCAGGCAGAGCGGCCAGGGCGGCCCCTCCGCCGCCTCGCCCGCATCGCGCGCCCGGCACATCACCAGCACCGTTCCGCCCGGCGCGACTAGCCGGGCCACATGGCCGATCGCCTTCTCCACGTGGCTCTGCGGCATGGCCTGGAGCGTGTAGGTCTCGTGCACCAGATCGAAGCCCCCCTCCCATGCGGCCGGAAGGGCGAAGAGATCCGCGACGTGGTAGGAAATGGCCTGTGCGCCCGGCTGCTTTCGCGCCCATTCGATCGCGGTCTCGGAAAGGTCGAAGGCGCTCACCTGCCAGCCGGCCTCGGCGAGAAGGCGCGCATTGTCTCCAAGGCCGCAGCCGATGTCGATGGCGCGCCGGCCATCGCCCGGATGCTCCGCAAGCCAGGCTTGCAGGCGAAAGCGCGGCGCCGCCTCGGCCCAGGGCACGAGCCTGCGCTCGCCGCGCTTGACCAGCGCCTCCTCATACAGCGCCTCGAACCAGTCGAAATGGCGCCCCTCGCCCGCGAACCGCGCCTGCACCGCGTCGGCAAGCGCCCTGGCCTCGTCGCGCAAGTCCCCCGCCCCGCCTTCGCCATCGTTTTCACTCATGCCTGCTTCTCCCATTGACCGCGTGCATTCTGCTTCCAGTAGGTCACCTCCAGGCCCGCGGCGCTTGCGCGCTTCCATTCCGCGCGGGCCTGCGTCAGCGCCGTCTCGTCCTGCCCGTCGAACAGATAGACAATGCGCTCATACCCCTCCATCGCGTCGATCCGGGCTCCATCGACCAGAAAGCGCACCTCGGCGCCGTTGGGCCGGCTCTCGTCATGGGTCAGAAAGATGGGCTGGCGGGCGCCGTCCCCGTCTCTCACCGTGCCATGGGGCAGGAAGGAGTCCTCCCGATAGGTCCAGAGCAGCGCATCGAGCGCCTCGACGCGCTCGTGCGAGCCCGCCTGCACCACGGCGCGCCATCCCCGCTCGAGGGTGCGCTCCAGCAGGCGCGGGAGGACGCGCTCCAGGGGCTGATGCAAGAGGTGGTAGAAAAGAATCTCGCTCATCGCACCCATCTGATCAGCATCGCCGTCCGGGATCAACGGTGAAGGCGGGCCTGCGATCCGAACAATCAACAGGCCCGAGACGGACCCTGCTTTTTTGTGGCCGGCCGCGTCCAAGCTGCTATCATCCCTGCGACACGCGCTTCCGGATCAGCGACAATCTCGAGGCTGATCTGGGTCGGGCCAGAGCGGGCTGCTACTGCGGATTGCGGGGCAGCGGACGCTCTGGCCTGTATTTTATCCCTGCCCGTATTTTTGTTCCTCCAATGCGCATCAATAGTGCCGCGCATGCGCAGCCTATCGGCGACGGTTTCGCGGCGTTCGACTTGCATCGGCGCGCGGACTGTGCTTAACCTTCGAAAAAATGTAACTGTATCTGCGTTGCGTCCGGGGGGGCTTGCGTTGCGCACAGATGACTCACGCCGTGCGATCGTTCTCGCACTGTTTTTCCTGACAGTCCTGCATGTGTTCAACCCGCTCTATAGTGGCGCCGGGGCCGCGAATGCGCCTCTCGTCCCGAAACGGGACACTATCGCGGCCATGCCGGGCGCAACCGATGCGGGTTTTACCTCGACGTCGGCGATGATGTTGACGACCCAGGATATCGGCGAGGTTCCGTTCGGCGAGGCGCTCGAAAGCGACGCCTTCTGGCGCAAGCGCGCTGGCCGGGGGCGCAGGCCACCGCGCTCCGGCCTCGACGGGCGGATCGGCTCGGGCCTTCTCAAGACGCCGCCCCCCTTTGGGCGCAAGGCCCAGGCGCAGAGGCCGCGCGCGAGGCGGGGCGGTGTGGGCTATCGCACCATGTGCGTGCGGCTGTGCGACGGCTATTACTGGCCCATCAGCTTCTCCACGACGCGTGCCCGCTTCGCCCATGATCGAAAGGTCTGCGAGCGCAGTTGCGGCCAGCCGGTGCGGCTCTACGTCTACGCCAATCCGGGCGGCGAGCCCGAGGACATGCGGGACCTCCAGGGGCGGCCCTACACCAAGATGCGCCACGCCTGGCGCTACCGTTCGACCTACTCTGCGCAATGTCGCTGTCGGGCCCAGCCCTGGGAGGAAGCCGCCCTTGCGCGCCATCGCCGCTATGCCCTGGCCGAGAAGCGGGCCCGGGGCCGGCGCTATGCCGCACGGTCGAAAACGCGCCGGCACCGGGGCAGACGCGCCGTGCGGCGCAGCCATATCTCGGCACGCCGCGTCAGCGGGAGGATGCGGTATGCGCGGCGCGTCGCTGATCTGCGCCCGGCTGTTGTCCATGGGCGCGTGAAATCCAGGGCAAGAGGGCGAGGGCGCAGAGCGGGGCGAGACGCCCTTTATCGGGGCCGCGCCCGTGCAATGCGCTCGGCGCGACGGGCGATGCGGCTCGGTGCCCGGCCATCGCGGCGGATTCGCGCCCGCGCCCGCGCGGCTGTGCGTTTCCGGCGCGCGACGGCCCGGCGGACCGCGAGCCGGCGGAGCGCCTATGCCCGCATCTCCCGCATGGCGTTCGGCAACAATTGAGCGTGTCCCCGGCGAAAGCGAGGGGCTGGAAGGGGCGCCTCGGATCGCCCGCTGCGATCAGCCGCGCGTCGCCATCCGCACCAGCTTGAGCGCGAGCAGCACCCAGGGTGCGGCATGAAAGAGAAGGTCGAAAATGTCGATCGGGCGCGTGAGCGTGCCCTGGGCGAGCATTTTGAGCTTCTCCCAGATATGCGGCTCCGGAACGAAGGGGGCAAGCCCCAAGGTCAGCGCTGCCACCACCGCGATCCAGAGCGGAATCCCATCAAGCCAAGCCATCAGCCTCTTTCCCCGTCCCTTTCTCCTTGCCTGCCTTCCGGGTCTGCGCACCCGCCGATGCCGTGTCACGCCGCGTCGGTCTCCTCCGCCCGCGCCCTGGGATCGTAATTGAGCACCGGCGCGAGCCACCGCTCCGCCTCCTCCACCCGCCAGCCCTTGCGGCGTGCATAGTCCTCCACCTGGTCGCGCTCGATCCGCCCGACCCCGAAATAGTGGGCCTCGGGATGGGCGAAATAGAGCCCGGAGACCGAGGCGGGCGGCAACATGGCGTAGCTCTCCGAGAGATGAATGCCGGCCACGCGGCTCGCCTGGAGGAGCGCAAAAATGGTCGCCTTCTCGGTGTGGTCGGGCTGCGCCGGATAGCCGGGCGCCGGGCGGATGCCGCGATACTTCTCCGCGATCAGCGCATCATTGTCGAGCCTCTCGTCAGGCGCATAGCCCCAGAACTCGGTGCGCACCCGCTCATGCAGGCGCTCGGCGAACGCCTCGGCCAGCCGGTCGGCGAGGGCCTTGAACAGGATCTTGTCATAGTCGTCATGCGCCGCCTCGAAGGCGGCGAGCTTCGCCTCCTCGCCAAGCCCGGCCGTCACGGCGAAAACGCCGATATAGTCGGAAAGCCCCGTCTCCTTGGGCGCGATGAAATCGGCGAGCGCCGTGTGGGCCCGCCCCCGCTTGGGATCGCGGGCGATCTGCTGGCGCAGGGTGTGCAGGGTGGCGATGGCCTTGCGCTCCACCTGGGTCGTGAGCACCTCCTCGCCGCCATCGTCCTGCATCCAGACCTCGCGCGGGCGCGTGTCCGAGCCATAGAGCTCGATATCGTCGCCGACGCTGTTGGCGGGCCAGAAGCCGAACACCGCGTTCGCCCGCAGCCATTTCTCCGCGATGATGCGCTCCAGCATGGCGCGGGCGTCCCGGAGGAGCTGGCGGGCGGTCTCGCCATATTTGTCGTCGTCCAGAATGGCCGGATAGCGACCCTTCATCTCCCAGGTGGCGAAGAAGGGTGTCCAATCGATATAGCGGGCAAGCTCGGCGAGGTCATAGTCGAGAAGGGCGCGCGAGCCGAGAAATGTGGGGCGCGGTGGCTCATAGGCGCTCCAGTCGATGGCGAAACGATTGGCGCGGGCCTCCTCGATGCTGATGCGGGCCTTGCGCTCCTGGCCGCGCGCATAGGCGGCGCCCACCTTCTCCTGCTCGGCGCGGAGCTCGGCGATGAACCGGTCGCGATCGGTCTCGGAGAGAAGGCTCGAGACGACCCCCACCGCACGGCTCGCATCCAGCACATGCACGACCGCGCCGCGCTTGTAATTGGGGCTGATCTTCACCGCCGTGTGCAGCTTGCTCGTGGTCGCGCCGCCGATGAGCAGCGGCATGTCCAGCCCCGCCCGCTCCATCTCCGCCGCCACCTGGCACATCTCGTCGAGGCTCGGCGTGATCAGCCCCGAAAGGCCAATGATGTCCGCCTTCTCCTCCCGGGCGCGCTCCAGGATGGTCTGCGCCGGCACCATGACGCCCAGATCCACCACCTCGTAATTGTTGCACTGGAGAACGACCCCGACGATGTTCTTGCCGATGTCGTGCACGTCCCCCTTGACGGTCGCAAGCACGATGCGGCCCGCGGCCGAGGACTCATCCGACCCGCTCTCCGCCTTCTCCGCCTCCATGAAGGGCATGAGATAGGCGACCGCCTGCTTCATCACCCGCGCCGACTTGACCACCTGCGGCAGGAACATCTTGCCCGACCCGAACAGGTCGCCCACCGTGTTCATGCCGTCCATGAGTGGGCCTTCGATCACGTGCAGAGGACGGCCGAGCTTCTGCCGGGCCTCCTCCACGTCCTCCTCCACATGGGTGGTGATGCCCTTGACCAGGGCATGCTCCAGCCGCTTCTCCACCGGCCAGTCCCGCCAAGCGGTGTCCTCCTCCTGCTTGACCCCGCCCTTGCCGCGCCAGCGCTCCGCCGCCTCGAGCAGCCGGTCCGTCGCATCCGGCCGGCGGTTCAGGATCACGTCCTCGACGAGGTCGCGCAGCTCCGGGTCGATCTCGTCATAGATGGCGAGCTGGCCCGCATTGACGATGCCCATGTCGAGCCC
>JALUTE010000377.1 GCA_027058255.1 Methyloligella sp.
AGGCCATCGCAACGGACGCGCTCGCCCGCTTCAAGCGGCTCGACGGCTATGACGTGTTCTTCCTCACCGGCGTCGACGAGCATGGCCTCAAGATGAAGCAGACGGCGCTCGAGGAAGGGCTCACGCCTGCCGAGCTCGGCGAGCGCAACACGGTGCGCTTCAAGGAGATGGTCGCCCGGCTTTCCTGCTCCAATGACGATTTCATCCGCACGACCGAGGAGCGGCACAAGCGCTCGACCCAGGAGATCTGGCGGCGCATGGCGGCGGCAGGCGACATCTTCCTGTCCAAATATGCCGGCTGGTACTCGGTGCGGGACGAGGCGTTCTACGCCGAAAGCGAGACGGTGGTGGGCGAGGACGGCGTGCGGCGCGGCCCCCAGGGCACCCCGGTGGAATGGACCGAGGAGGAGACCTATTTCTTCCGCCTGTCCGCCTATCAGGACCGCCTTCTGAAGCACTATGCGGAGAACCCGGATTTCATCCTGCCGCCGGAGCGGCGCAACGAGGTGGTGAGCTTCGTCGAAGGGGGGCTGCAGGACCTCTCCATCTCCCGCACCACCTTCGACTGGGGCATTCCCGTGCCCGATGCGCCGGGGCACATCATGTATGTGTGGGTGGACGCGCTCACCAACTACATCACCGGCGTCGGCTTTCCGGATGAGGACAGCGAGACCTTCCGCCGCTACTGGCCCGCCGATGTGCATATCATCGGCAAGGACATTCTGCGCTTTCACGCGGTCTACTGGCCGGCCTTTCTCATGTCCGCGGGCATCGCGCTGCCCAAGCGGGTCTTCGCCCATGGCTTCCTGTTCAACCGCGGCCAGAAGATGTCGAAATCCGTGGGCAATGTGGTGGACCCCTTCGCCCTCGCGGACCATTACGGCGTCGACCCGCTGCGCTATTTCCTGCTGCGCGAGGTGCCCTTCGGCCAGGACGGCAATTACAGCCACGAGGCGATCGTCGCGCGCACCAATGCCGATCTTGCCAATGATTTCGGCAATCTCGCCCAGCGCTCCCTGTCCATGATCGCCAAGAATTGCGATGGCGCCCTGCCCACTCCGGGCCCGTTGACGGGCGAGGACGAGGCGCTTCTGGCGGCCACGGACGGGCTGCTGGAGCGGACACGGGCCGCCATGGACCGCCAGGCGATTCACCGGGCGCTCGAGGCCATCTTCGAGGTCGTCGCCGAGGCCAATCGCTATTTCGCGAACCAGGAGCCCTGGGCGCTGAAGAGGACCGATCCCGAGCGCATGGGCACCGTGCTCTATGTGACGGCGGAGGTGGTGCGCCAGCTCGCAATCCTCGCCCAGCCCTTTATGCCCGAGTCCTCCGCGCGCATGCTGGACCTTCTGGGCGTGCCCATGGGCGCCCGCGCTTTCGCGGCCCTCGGGCCGGACGGAAGGCTCGCGCCCGGCACGCCCATCGCCAAGCCGAGCGCCATCTTTCCGCGCTATGTGGAAGAAAGCGCCGATGACGGGCAGGAGACTGGCAAGAGCGGCAAGAGCGGCAAGAGCGGCAAGGGGGACAAGGGGGGCGCCAGGAGCGGCAAAGCTGCAAAGGGCGGCAAGGCCACGCCCAAGGAGGCCGCATCGTGATGCTGGTGGACCACCATTGCCATCTGGACTTCCCCGAGCTCGCGGAGGACCAAGCCGGCGTGCTCGCCCGTGCAGGCGCGGCCGGTGTCGGCCTGATGATCACCATCTGCACCCGCATTCGCGAGTTCGAGCGCATTCGGGCCATCGCCGAGGCCCATGACGCGGTCTATTGCTCGGTCGGCACCCATCCGCACGCGGCCGGCGAGGAGGGCGAGCGGGGCATTGCGGCGGAGGAGATCGTCGCCCTTGCCGGGCACCCCAAGGTCGTGGCCATTGGCGAGGCGGGCCTCGATTTCCACTATGACAACAGCCCGCGCGCCGACCAGGAGGCCGGCTTTCGCACCCATATCGAGGCGGCGCGGCGCAGCGGCCTGCCGCTCGTCATCCACAGCCGGGATGCCGACGAGGCCATGGCGGCGATCCTTGAGGAGGAGATGGCACGGGGCGCCTTCAAGGCTGTTCTGCACTGCTTCACCGGCGGGCGGGCGCTTGCCGAGCGGGCGCTCGCCCTCGGGCTCTATATCTCCTTCTCGGGCATCCTCACCTTCAAGAATGCCGCCGAGCTGCGGGCCATCGCCGCCGGTGTGCCCGCGGACCGCATTCTCGTGGAGACGGACGCGCCCTATCTCGCGCCGGTGCCCATGCGCGGCAAGCGCAATGAGCCAGCCTTCATTGTGCACACCGCCGAGGCGCTCGCCGAGCTCCGGGGCCTCTCGCTGGAGGCGCTGGCCGAGACCACCACCGAGAACGCTTTCCGCCTTTACGACAAGCTGCCGCGCGCGGCCGGGCAAGGGGCTCTGGCCGCGACCGCCACCACCCGGGCGCCAAGCGGGGCGGGCGCATGAGCCTCAACGTCACGATCCTGGGCTGCGGGCCGTCGGGCGGCGTGCCGCGCATCGGCGGAAGTTGGGGCGCGTGCGATCCCGCCAACCCGAGGAACCGGCGCCGGCGCGGCGGTCTGCTCGTGGCCCGCAAGGGCCCCGGGGGCTGGACGCGCATCCTCGTGGACACGCCCCCGGACCTGCGCGCCCAGCTTCTCGATGCCGAGGTGGGGCGGCTCGATGCGGTGCTCTATACCCACGACCATGCCGACCATACCCACGGCATCGACGATCTCAGAACCGTCGCCCAGAACCAGGGACGGCGCATCGACGTCTATTTCGACGCCGCCACGGCCCGAAGCATCGAGAGCCGCTTTGCCTATCTCTTTCGCCGGCCGAAGGGCAGCACCTATCCGCCGGTGCTGCGCAGCCACATCATCCGCCCCCTCGAGCCGTTGGAGATCACCGGCGCCGGCGGTCCGATCGCGGTTCTGCCCTTCCTTCAGGATCACGGCCGGCTGCACTCCCTCGGCTTTCGCTTCGGGGCGCTCGCCTACTCCACCGATGCGAGCGGCTTTCCGCCCGAGAGCCTGCCCGCCCTCGAAGGGCTCGATGTCTGGATTCTCGGCGCCCTCAAATACGAGCCGCATCCGACCCATTTCTCGGTGGAGGAGGCCCTGGACTGGATCGCGCGCATGGGCCCGCGCCGCGCCTATCTGGTGCATCTCAGCACCGCCCTCGACTATGACGCCCTCTGCCGCGCCCTGCCCCCGCAGGTCCGCCCCGCCCATGACGGCCTCGCCCTGACCGTGGACGCCCGGGCGCTGCCGGCCTCCGCGGTGGCGCGGGCCGCGCCGTGATTGCTCCGGCGCCGCGGATGGGCTATGGTCCCCTCCACCGGCGCGCCCCGGGCCATCCCCTTTTCAGGCGCGCCTGTCGCACCCGTAGCTCAGCTGGATAGAGCGCTGCCCTCCGAAGGCAGAGGTCAGAGGTTCGAATCCTCTCGGGTGCGCCATTTTTGGTGCGCTATCGCTCGCGACAAGCGCTCGCTGCTTTTTGGGGGCGCTACCGGCGCCGACAGGCGGCGCCTACTTGAGCGCGTTGTTGAGTGGCGCTACCGCTCGCGGCAAGCGCTCGCTGCTTGAGCGCGTTCCCCCCCGTGCGCTACCGGCGCCGACAGGCGGCGCCTACTTGAGCGCGTTGTTGAGTGGCGCTACCGCTCGCGACAAGCGCTCGCTGCTTGAGCGCAGGGCGGCGAAGGCGTGCGATCGCGCCCACCAGGCGAAAAACCCCTCCCCCAAGGCGGGGAAGGGGCCACAGATTGCACTTGAAGGTCGCGGGAAAACTCGCTTTCCACGTCATCACCCGGCTTGACCGGGTGATCCAGGGGCGGCGAGCACAGCGCCCGCCGCCCAGGATCGCCGGCTCGAAGGCCGGTGATGACGAGTTCTTGGTGCGATCCACTGGACCCGAGGCTCAGTCGGCGGCCTCCGAGAGCGCAATATCGTCCACGGTGAGGCCCATGCGCTTGGCAACGCCCGCGCCATAGTCCGGATCGCACCGATAGAAGAGACGCGCCTGGCGCTTGACGATCTCGGTTGGCACGCCTTCCATCGCCTCGGCGATATTGTCCATGAGCCGCGCCTGCTCCTCGGCGCTCATCAGGCGGAAGAGCGCCCCGGGTTGGCTGTAGTCGTCATTGCCGGCCCGGTGGTCGTAGCGGTCCGCATCGCCCGAGATGCGCAGCGGCGGCTCCTTGGCGCGCGGGTCCTCCACGGGGCCATCGAAGGAGTTGGGCTCGTAATAGGCATCCGGATTGCCCGTCGCGATCCCGCCATAGATGTTCATCTGTCCATCCTTGTGATAGTGGTGCACCGGGCAGCGCGGCCGGTTGACCGGCAGGGACTCGTAATGGGTGCCGAGCCGGTAGCGATGCGCGTCCGCATAGGAGAAGATGCGCGCCTGGAGCATCTTGTCCGGCGACCAGGAGATGCCGGGCACGATGTTGGAGGGTGCAAAGGCCGCGTTCTCGATCTCGGCGAAATAGTTCTCCGGATTGCGGTCGAGCTCCATCACGCCGATGTCGATGCAGGGATAGTCCCCATGCGGCCACACCTTGGTGAGGTCGAACGGGTTGTAGGGCGTCTTCTCCGCATCCGCCTCCGGCATGATCTGGACCTGGAGCGTCCAGCGCGGATAATCGCCCCGCTCGATGGCCCCGAACAGCGCCTCCTGATAGCTCTCGCGGCTGCGGCCCACCACCTCGCGCGCCTCGGCATTGGTGTGGAACTTGTGCCCCTGCTGGGTCTTGAAGTGGAACTTGACCCAGAAGCGCTCGCCCTTCTCGTTCCAGAGCGAGTAGGTGTGCGAGCCATAGCCGTTCATGTGCATGGGCGAGATCGGCAGGCCCCGGTCCGACATCAGAATGGTCACCTGATGCAGGCTCTCCGGCGAGAGGGACCAGAAATCCCACATGGCCGTATTGGAGCGCAGATTGGTCTTCGGATGGCGCTTCTGGGTGTGGATGAAATCCGGGAACTTGTAGGGGTCGCGAATGAAGAACACCGGCGTGTTGTTGCCGACGAGATCCCAATTGCCCTCCTCGGTGTAGAACTTGAGCGCAAAGCCGCGCACGTCCCGCTCGGCATCGGCCGCGCCAAGCTCGCCGGCCACGGTCGAGAAGCGCGCCAGCATGGGCGTCTCGGCCCCCGGCTGAAGCACCTTCGCGCAGGTATAGGCGGAAATGTCGCCGGTGATCTTCAGCGTGCCGAAGGCGCCCCAGCCCTTGGCATGCACGGGACGCTCGGGGATCCGCTCGCGGTTCTGATGCGCCAGCTTCTCGATGAGCTGATAGTCCTGAAGCAGCGCCGGGCCGCGCGGGCCGCTGGTGATGGTGTTCTGATTGTCCGGCACCGGCGCGCCGGCGGTGGTGGTGAGTGTCGGTCGCTTGCTCATGGGCTGCTCTCCTCTGTTTGCGATGGCGCAAGGGTAGGCAGCATCAAACATCAGGTCCAATCGTATTGCCTTGGGCACTCGATAAGATAAACTGATGCCCATGGTGACCCTCAGACAGCTTCGCTATTTCGAGGCGGTGGCGCGCTTCAATCATTTCGGGCGGGCGGCGGACCATTGCGCGGTCACGCAACCGGCCCTGTCCATGCAGATCCGCGAGCTCGAGCGGGAGTTCGGCGTGGCACTGATCGAGCGCCGGCACAAGGCCATCCAGCTCACCGCCAAGGGCCGGGAGGTGGCGGAGCGCGCCCGGCGCATCCTCGCCGAGGTGCGCGACCTTGCCGATTTCGCCCGCCAGCGCGCAGGCCCGCTCACCGGCCCGCTGCATCTCGGCGTCATTCCCACCATTGCCCCCTATGCCCTGCCGCCGCTTCTGCCCGCGCTCAGAGCGCGCCATCCGGAGCTCGACCTGCGCATCCGCGAGAGCCAGACGGAAACGCTCGTCACGGAGCTTCTCGACGGCAGCCTCGACCTGCTGTTCCTCGCCCTGCCCATCGACCATCCGGAGGTGGAGACGCTGGCCCTGCTCGAGGATCGCTTTCTGCTCGCCATGGGGCGCGAGCGGGCGGTGGGCAAGCATGTGGAGGCGAGCGCGGACATGCTCGAGGGCGACCGGCTGCTATTGCTCGAGGAAGGCCATTGCCTGCGCGACCAGGCTCTCGCCTTCTGCCGGCTCCGCCAGGTGGACCGGATCGACACCTTCGGCGCATCGAGTCTTTCGACCATCGTGCAGATGGTCGCCAATGGCATGGGCATGACTCTCCTCCCGGAGATCAGCATCCCGGTCGAGGTGGCGGGAGACGCCATCAAGCTCATGCGCTTCACGCCGCCGGAGCCCAAGCGCACGCTCGGGCTTGCCTGGCGCGCCACCTCGCCCCGGCGGGACGACTTCCTCGCCTTCGGCGCGCTCATCGAGGAGACCGTGCCTCGACCAGAGCGCGCGGCGGTCAGCCCAATACGAGCGCAAGGAGAATGAGGCTGAGGGCCGCGAGCGCGGCCGTCGCCACCTGCCAGAACAGGAGCGGCCGGCGCTCGATCAGAGGCGGCGGCTCCTGGCGCTCGAGCGCCGGGTTGGGGCGGGCGAGATCGGCCACGAAGGCGGAGAGCACCTCGTAGCGCGCGTCCGCATCCAGCGCGACCGCCTTGGCGAGCGCCGCGTCGATCCAACCGGGAAGTGACGGGCGATGGCGCGTGGCCGGCACGTAGCGCGCCCGCGCAACGTCCCTCTCGCGGGCAAAGCCGGCCCCATAGGGCAGCGCACCCGTATAGAGCTCATAGACGATGACCCCGAGAGAGAAAATGTCCGAGCGGCGGGTCGGCCGGTAGCCCTTGAGATATTCCGGCGCCATATAGGCGCGGGTGCCTGGCAGGGAGGGGGGCGCGACGGGCCGGCCCGCCTCCTCCAGCCCCGCCACCCGGGTGGAGCCGAAATCGACGATCTTCACCGTGCCGAAGCGGTCGATCATGATGTTCTCGGGCTTCAGGTCCTGATGGATCATGTCCCGCCGGTGGAAGGCGCGCAGCCCCGCAGCGATCTGATCGACGATATTGCGCACCTCGACCAGTGGCGGCTCCGGATGCGCCTTCATCCAGTCCCGCAGCGTCTCGCCCTCCACATACTCCGTCACCGTATAGAGAAAGCCGCGCCGCGCCGGCGGCTCCAGAACCCGCACCACATTCGGGCTCGCCACCCGCCGCCCGGCCCACTCCTCACGGGTGAACATCTCGATATAGGCGGGATCGTCCGCAAAATTGGGCGAGGGGGTCTTGAGGGCGACGAGGCCGCCCGAGCCGGGCTCGCGGGCGAGATAGACCTGGCTGCGCGGGCTCGCATGCAGCTCGCGCAGGATCTCGTAGCCTTCGAGCGTCATGCCGGGGCCAAGGGGCGGGGGGAAGGGCAGCCGGCCCAGATGGTCCAGCCAGGCCGCCTCCTCGATCGTGCCTGGCGCCTCGATGCGCACCAGCTGGCAGGTGAGATTGTCCTCGGAGCCCGCCTCGAAGGCGGCGCGCACGATGGCATGGGCGGCGGCGTCAAGGTCCTCGCCCGTCTCGGTCAGGATGCGAGCGATCGCGCCCGGCGGAACCGCCTCGTGCACACCGTCCGTGGTGAAGACCAGCACATCGCCCGGTGCAACGGCCCGGCTCGTGGTGTCGATATCGAGATCGGGCAGGATGCCGAGGGCGCGGGAGAGCTGACTCTTCTCGCGCGACAGATGCACCCGATGGTCGGTGGTGAGGGGCTCCAGCACCCCGTCGCGCCAAAGCGCGATCCGGCTGTCGCCCGCATGGAACACATGCACCATGCCCCCCTTGAGAACGGCGCCCGAAAAGGTCGTCACCAGCCCGCGATCGGAAAGATATTGGATGCGTCCCTGACGATAGAGCCATTGGTTGACCGCGCCGAGCACCGTCGCGGCGCATTTCTTCACGCTCCAGGATTCATGGGTGCAGATGTAGTCCTCAAGGAAGCTCTTGACCGCGGTCTCGCTCGCCTCCTTGGCCGCATCGCTCGAGCTCATGCCGTCGGCAATGGCCATGGCGATGCCCTTGGTGGCGAGCAGGGGCGGCTCGGGCACGAGCACGCCATAGGAATCGTCGTTGCGCGCCTTGCGCCCGGCCTCGCTCGCCTGACCTATGCTGACGGCAGGTCCGCTCATGCGCTCTCCAGGGATCATTGAACATCGATGAGCTGCACCGTGCCATCGGGCAGGATCTCCGCCGTCTGGCCTTTCGGGTCCCGCACCACCCATAGCACGACCGCGAGCGCCAGAACGGCCGTGCCGGCGATCACCAGGAAGAAGACCTGCGGCGAGACGAAGGAGAGCACCGTCAGGAACACCACCGCGCCCACATTGCCATAGGCGCCCACCTGGCCGGCGATCTGCCCGGTCAGGCGGCGCTTGATGAGCGGCACCATGGCGAAGACCGCGCCCTCCCCCGCCTGAACGAAAAAGGAGCAGGTCATGGTGAGCATGACCGCGAGCGGCAGCCAGGTCGCGCCGGTGATGAAGGAGAGGGCGAGATAGCCCAGCGCCGAGCCTGCGAGCAACAGGGCCAGGGTCGCCCGCCGCCCGAGACGGTCCGACAGGAGCCCGCCCAGGGGCCGCGCCAGCAGGTTCATGAAGGCAAAGCCGGCCGCGAACAGCCCCGCGGTCACCGGCGACAGGCCGAAGGTGTCGGAGAAAAAGAGCGGCAGCATGGAGACCACCGCCAGCTCCGAGCCGAACGTGGCGAGATAGGCGATGTCGAGGGCCGCCACCTGGCTATAGTCATAGCGGTGCAGCTCCGGCACCCGCTCGCGGAAGACGTGGGCATTGACCGTCCAGATGTGCCAGACCTGCCAGAGATAGAGCCCGGCGAGCCCCGCATAGAGGCCGTACGCCACACCGGCCGGCAGAACGGCGAGCCCGCTCGGCCCGAGCTTCCAGACGATGAGGGCGAGGGCCAGCACCAGCGGCGCCTTCATCAGCATGTAGAGGAACACGTCGCGCGGCTCGGTCACTTCCAGCGCGCCGGCCTTGGCGGGCTTGAAATAGGTCGAGCCCTCGGGCGTGTCGCGCACCGAGCGATAGTAGATCAGCGCATAGGCGAGCGCGGTCGCGCCGGAAAGCGCCACCGCCCAGCGCCAGCCGCCGAGAAGGAGGGCCAGGCTCGGCAGGCTCATGGCGGCGGCAGCCGAGCCGAAATTGCCCCACCCGCCATAGATTCCCTCGGCCAGGCCGACCTCGCGGGCCGGGAACCATTCGCCGATCATGCGGATGCCGATGACGAAGCCTGCGCCCACGAAGCCGAGGAGAAAGCGCGCCACCGCCATGGTGAGGAAGTCGTCCGCCAGGGCGAAAAAGAAGCAGAGCAGGCCCCCACTCGCGAGAAGAAGGGCGTAGACGAGGCGCGGGCCGAACCGGTCCACCAGCATGCCGACCACGATGCGGGCGGGAATGGTGAGCGCCACGTTGAGGATGAGCAGCGTCTTGACCTCCTGGGTC
>JALUTE010000378.1 GCA_027058255.1 Methyloligella sp.
CGACCCGGTCGCCGTGCCGGAACCATTGCGAGATGCTGTCGACGTCGATGTCCTCGCCCGCGCCGGGCTCGCCGATGTCGGGCATCTCGGGATCGTCCACGATGGTGAGGGACCGGGCCGGCCCGGCAAGGCGGAGCATGTCATCCTGCGCCGGCTCGGCCGAGGGCTTGGCCGCCTCGCAAGTGCCGTTCGCCCCATTCGCATCGCCCGCGCGGGGGTCCTCGGCAAGGGCCGTCTCCGTTTCCTCGAAGGGAACGAGGTCGCGCGCGGCCTCCAGGCCATCGCCAATGCCGGAGGCGGGAGCGGGTACGTCCGCATCGCTCTCGTGGCCGGACGCGCCGTCCGCCTCGGCGAGGGCCTCGCGCTCGCGGGCAAGATCGAGCACCTCGGCCGGGCGGGCGGAAAGCGCCTGGTCGAATGCGGCGCGCAGCGTTTCGACGCGGGCATCGAGCGTGAGGTCGTCAGTGGCCGCGAGGTGGGAATCGGCCATGGCGGCATGCGAAGCGGGGGCGGCAGGCGAAGCGGGCTCGCCCGCGCCCGCCTCGGTGCCGGGCGCGCGCTCTGCCACTGGCGCAGGCGTCACGATCACGGGATCGCTGGTCTCTTCCTGCTTGGGCTGCTCCGGCTGCACGCGCGGGCCGTCGTGCGAGGTGTCATGGGCGGCCTCGGCGCTCGGCAATTGAATCACCGTCGCGCCCTGCGGGCTGTCCTCCGCCCCTTCGTCTCGCGGCGCGGGGGCATGGGCGGACGCCTGGGCCGGTGCGGCGGTCTCTGCGCTCTCCGGCGCGGACTGCGCGGCCGGCGGCGAGGCGTCGCCATGGGCGCCTGCACGCGGCGCCGCGGTGGAACGGCCGAGAGGCGGCTCGGTGCGGCCCGTGCCATGATCGTTGGCTGGCTGCGGCGTCGCCATGGGCGCTTCCGGCGTGGCTCCGGGCGTTCCGGGCGCGGCGGGGCGAGGGTCGGCGAACAAGGCATCCTCGAGGCCGCGCGCCCGCCTCTCGGCCTCGACCCGCTTGGCGGCGCCCATGATGGCGCCGAGGATCCAGTTCGACCAGGACTCGCGGTTGAAGCGATAGATGCGGAAGGCCTCCGCCTCGGCAAACTTGCTGCCCTGCTGGCGGAGCTTCTTCTGCACGAAGCGGGTGCGGAACATCGGAACCGGCACCCGCCGGAAGATGCGATCATGCTCGAAGCTGGTGAAGAGATTGGCGAGGAGCCGTGCTTCGAGTGCCGCGTCCTCGTCGTCGAACAGGCCCGGGCGGGTCGGGTTGGTGCCGTTCACCGGAATGGCGGCATAGTAGACGCCCCGCCAGTCGAACACCACGTGCCGGAACACGTCGAACACCTGCCTGAGCTCCTCGTCGGAATGGATTTCGCGAAAGCGCGAGAGAATGCGGATGATCGGCCATTCCTGCGCCTGGCGCATCTTGTGGTCGAGATGCAGGAACTCGTTCATGGGCCGGCTCACTGAGACCAGCAGCAGGCAGAAATCGACAAAGATGGCGATGAAGAGCGGAATGTAGTCGCGCTTGCCGAGCCCGGCCTCCATGCTCTGGGCGCGCCGATAGGCGGCCACATTCTCCACCGATTGCACGGCCCGCTGCTGAAGCGCCCTGAGCTCGTCCGGCGAGGGCGGCAGCTTGAGCTGCAGCGCGCCGAAGAGCGTGGCGGTCAGGCGCCGGAACGCCTCGATGATGGCATCGGAGCCTTCGACGGTCTTGATCTTGGGCTTCTCCAGGCGCGGAAGCTGGTCGATGGCCCGCACGACGCCCCGGAGCGCGGCCTGGAGCTGCGGGTCGGGGCAGGCGAAGGTGCCGCCGCGGCCATTGGGGAAGATGGTCTTGCTCGCGCGCTCGGCGAAATCGTTGCGGAACTGGCGAAGCTGCGGGTCCGTGCGGAAGGCGTTGAACCGGGTCACCGCCAGGTCGAGCTTGTGGCCCAGCGCCTTCATGAAGGCGTTGCGCGTGCCGGTGGCGGCGTCGATGGTGCTCCTGGCGCGGCTCGTGACCTTGGCGAGATCGCCATTGAGGGCCCTGATGTCCGCCTTCACCGTGGCGATGCGCTTGCGCACGAAGTCGCCGGCAAAGGCGAAGCGCTTGGCGTCCGCGTCGCGCAGGCGCCGGCGCGGCCCGTCGCCGGGGCGGCTGTTGGGGCAGGAATTGCCCTTCTCGCGCTCCGAGACGGCCTTGGCCGCCGATATGGTGGTGAGGGTGTCGAGCGTGGTCTGCAATTGCTCGAGCCGCGTCTGCGCACTCACCAGGGCGGATTGCACCTGGGTGACGGCCGAGCTTGCCGATCGCGTCGCCTCGGAGCGGGATTCGAGGAACTTCCAATAGAAGCCGAAGCCGAAGCCGACCGAGATGAGGGTGAGGAAGAGATAGCCGAACACGAACAGAAGGCGCACCGACCAGGTGAGCTGCGCGAAGAGCTGGTCCAGAAGCCAGATGATCATCAGCATCAGCATCGCGACGGCGAAGCCGATCGCGGCTTTGTAGACCAGGGCCACCTCGCCCATATTGGCCTGGATCAGCTCCAGCATGCCCGTATAGGTGGAGATCCAGGAGAGCGTGCCGAGCCCGCCGAGCAGCAGGACCTTCTTCCAGTCCGCCTCCCGCTTGGGGGGCGTGCTCCAGTCGTCGTCCAGGGGCGGAAATGCGTGCGAGCCCGACCGGCGGGCACGAGACGGGCCGCCGCTTGCGCCGGCGTCGTGGGAAAAGATCATGGGCCTTACCGGGTGCTCTGACCGGAGAGGCGGCCGGCGGGCGATGTGGCCATGGGCGCTTGCTGGATACGCTGCGCCGGAACCGTCGCCCCGCTGCCCCTCGTCGACGTTTCGCCTCACATGTTCGTCTTCAGCCCCCGGTGTGATCCTTCTCCCGGCTAGACGGTCTTTATGTCGTGAATATGACTGGCGGGCGCGCAGGCAGGCGGTGCGATGGCAAAGCGGGAAGAGCCGTCAGCGGCGGCGGGCGGGCAGGACAAAGACATGGAGCCCCAGCCGGCGCTGACGGC
>JALUTE010000379.1 GCA_027058255.1 Methyloligella sp.
GCGGCGCGCGGCGCAGGCTCTGGGCGCACGAGCCACGGCTGCGCCGACCCCGGCCGGCCTCGCCAGGAGCGCGACGGCATGCGGTTGACCCGTATCAATGACCGCAAACCCGAGAAGGGTAAAAAAGACGCAAGGCCGTACCGCGTCCAGGGAGGGTTGCTATGACCGCACACCCCAGCTCACGACTTGCAAATGCACCATCCCGTCGCAGAGTCATTGCGCGCGCCTCCGCCATCCTTCTCGCCCTCGTGCTCGCCCACGCTGTTTCGCCGGCCCGTGCGGCCACGGCGCAGGAGCAGGCGCGGACCATCGAAGGCTGGCCCTTCGGCCTCGTCGATGAGACCGGCCGGCCCGTGCAGGCCGACGCCTTCGCGGGCCGCTGGCTCCTGGTCTACTTCGGATACACCCACTGCCCGGACGTCTGTCCCACGGGCCTGCAGACCATGAGCACCGCTCTCGACGCCCTCGGAGCGCTCGCCGATCGCATCGTCCCGATCCTGATCAGCGTCGATCCCGAGCGCGACACGCCGGAGGCCATGGCCGCCTATGTGCGGAACTTCCGGCCTGGCCTGAGGGGCCTGACCGGCTCCACAAAGGCGGTGAAGGCCGCAGTCCGCGCCTTCGGTGCCCGCTACTTCAAGGTCTATGCCATGCCCTTCAGCGACGACGAGGCGCTGGACGAGCGGAAAGGCCAGCCCGCCTACACGGTCAGCCACTCGGCCATTGTCTATCTCGTCACCCCCAAGCGGCGGATCGTCAAGCTCTTCCCCTATGGCATCACCGCTGATGCGCTCGCGGCCGGCATCCGCGCCGTTCTCGACATGAACTCGGAGGAGGGACGAGCGCGGGCTCAGGAGAGGAACGGATGAGAGCGGAGGAAAAGAGATGAGCATCCAGCCACTCGGCGACCCCATACCGCAGAGAGGTCCGGCCCCGGATGGCACCGGCGCCTCGAGCGCACCGGTCTCCCTCGCCCGCATTCTCGTCTGCCTCGATGCCTCGCCCCAGGCAGACCGCGCTCTTGCCGAGAGCGTGCGCCTCGCAGCCAGCGCCCGGGGGACCGTGACCGGCATTCACGCCTATGCCGCCAAGCTGCACGACCGCCGGTTCCGCCAGATGGAGGGCGGCCTTCCCGAGCGCTATCGCAAGGAGGACGAGATGGAGCGCCAGCGCGAGGTGCACGACACCCTCATCACGCGCGGCCTCGGGATTATCTCCGACAGCTACCACGAGCAGGCGGAGACGGTATGCCAGGCGTCCGACGTGCCCTTTCGACGCCTCAGCCCGGAGGGAAAGAATTATCGCCGCATCGTCGAGGCGGCGTCGAGCGGCGCATACGACGTCATCGCCCTTGGCGCGGTCGGCCTCGGCGCGATCCCGGGTGCGCTTGTCGGCACCGTGTGCGAGCGGGTCGTTCGGCGCAGCCCCATCGACACTCTCGTGATCCGCGACGCGGGCCGCGCCATTGCGGACGGCCCCGTCGTGGTCGGCATCGACGGCTCGACGCGCGCCTTCGGCGCACTGCTCACCGCCCTCGATATCGCGGAGCGCACCGGCGCCGAGGTGCGCGCCGTCGCCGCCTACGACCCCTTCTTCCACTACGTGGCCTTCGATAAGATCGCCGCGACGCTCAGCGACGAAGCTGCGCAGACCTTCAAGTTCAAGGATCAGGAAAAGCTCCACGAGGAAATCATCGACAGCGGCATCGCCCGCATCTACCAGTCCCATCTCGATGTCGCGCGCGGCATTGCCAAGGAGCACGGCCGCCCGCTCGCCACCGAGCTTCTGGAAGGCAAGCCCTGGCGGGCCATAGCCGACTACTTGGCAAGGGAGGATGCGAGCCTGCTCGTCATTGGCAAGACGGGCGTTCACGCAGACCCCGATCTCGATATCGGAGGCAATGCCGAGAACCTCCTGCGCATCGCCCCCTGCCATGTCTGGCTCGGCTGCACGCACCATACGCCGCCGCTCGAGGCCATCGCGCGCGAGACCATAAGCTGGACCGAGGAGGCCGAGGCCATGCTCGGCGCCGTTCCCGAGCGCGCCCGTCCCATGGTGCGCATGGCGATCCTGCGCCTGGCGCAGGAGAGCGGCCACACGGTCGTCACGCGCGCGCTCGTGGAGGAGGCAAGCCGGCGTTTCTGTCCCGAGAGCGGCGGTCGCATGACACCGGAACGGACCCCTGCATGGTCGCCGGAAGCGCGCGCGCTCATCGACAAGATCGCCGATCCCGGCGAAGGGGCGGCCGTCCGGCTGAGGGCGGAGAAAAAGGCCCGGCGCGCCGGCGCCCGCGAGGTTCTGCCGGAGCACGTTCGCCCCTTCCTCGATGAGTTTGGCGCCCCGGCGCCGCAATGGACGGCAGCGGCGCTCGCCACCCTCGCCCGCGCGCCGGAGCTGGACCGCCCGCGCCTTCGCCGCGCCGTCGAGGCCGCCGCGAAATGCGCCGGCGCCCGCGAGATCGATCACGCCCTGGTGCAGGCAGCCATGGGCGACACGCCGAAGCCGAGCGACGCCCCGCGGGAGAGGCCGCCCGGCGCCGCCCGCTGCCCCTTCGCCCATGGAGGCGGTGAGGGCGGCGACGGCGACCCGCCCGCCTGAACCTTGGCCGCATCAAGAGGAGCCGCGCCATGGCCGCCCCGCCCCGCGCCATCGACCCGCCCTATCTCGTCGCGCTCAACCTCACCCGGCGCTGCAACCTGAAATGCGCCCACTGCTATCTCGACGCGGGCACGCTGAGCCATGGCAGTGCGGACGAGCTCACCACCGGCGAGGCGCTGGCCATCATCGACCAGATTGCGGCGCTCTCGCAGGAGACCATGGTCGTGCTCACCGGCGGCGAGCCCCTGCTTCGCCCGGATATCATGACGCTTGCGGCGCGCGCCGCGGACCAGGGGCTGATGGTGGTCATGGGCACCAACGGCCTCCTTCTCGACCAGCGCCGGGTGACAAGTCTCCTCGATGCCGGCGTCTCGGCCGTCGGCATAAGCCTCGATTCGCTGCGCCCCGACCAACACGACGCCTTTCGCGGCGCCCCCGGCGCCTGGGCCCGCACCATGGCCGGGATCGACCGTTGCCGTCGCGCCGGCCTCATGTTCCAGATCCACTTCTCCGTCACCGACGACACTGCCCACGAGCTCGACGACATGATCGCCTTCTGCCGCGAGGCGGGCGCGGCGGTTCTGAACGTTTTCTTCCTTGTCTGCACGGGGCGCGGCGAGCGCATGACCAATGTCTCGCCCGAAACCCAGGAGGCGGTTCTGGAGCAGGTGGCCCGCGCGGCGGCCGACGAGGACACGCTGCTCGTGCGCGCCCGCTGCGCCCCCCATTTCAAGCGCATGGCCCTGGAGATGACGCCGCCCCTCGAGGTGACGCTGCTGCACGGCTATGAGGCGGGCGGCTGCCTTGCGGGCACACGCTATTGCCGGGTCACGCCCGAGGGCGAGATCACGCCATGTCCCTATATCGAGCAGCCCGTGGGCTCCCTGCGCGAGCAGAGCTTCGCCGCCATTTGGCAGAGCGCGCCCATGCTCCAGGCCTTGCGCGCGCCGAAACTGGAGGGGCGGTGCGGCGCCTGCGAATATGCGCGCCTTTGCGGCGGCTGCCGGGCCCGCCCCCTCGCCCGGGACGGCAACCTGATGGGAGAGGATTTCCTGTGCCGCTATCAGCCACGCGGCGGCGGCGTGATCGAGACCTTGCCGCAGGCTGCAGGAGCCATCGTCTGGACGGCGGATGCCGAGGCACGCCTTGCCCGCGTGCCGCCCTTCATCCGCCGTTTCGTGCGCCAGCGCGCCGAGGCGCATGCCCGCGAGCAGGGCGCCGGCGAGGTCACGGCCGACCACCTGGCCGAGCTCGCGCGCCGCCGTTTCGGCGAGGCCGGACCGCCCATGCCGCGTCACCTGCGCCGCCGGTGACGGACGCGGCCCGGCTACTCGGCCGCCGCCTGCTCGCCGCCGCCATCGCCGCCCTCGGCCTCGGCCGCCGCGGCGGCCGCCTCGGCCTCACGCTCCTGGCGCTTCTTGCCCGGCAGGCCCTTTTTCGGATTGTTGCGCGGCTCGCGCTTCAGGATGCCGGCGGCATCGAGAAAACGGTGCACCCGATCCGTCGGCTTGGCACCGCGCGCGAGCCAATGGCGAATGCGCTCCTCGACAAGCGTCACCCGCTTCTCGTGATCCTTGGGCAGCAGGGGGTTGTAGGAGCCGACCTTCTCGATGAACCGGCCATCGCGCGGTGCGCGCGAGTCGGCGATCACGATCCGGTAATAGGGGCGCTTCTTGGCCCCGCCGCGGGCCAGCCTGATCTTGAGGGGCATGTGTCTTCTCTCCGTTGTGCGTGAGTGTCGGTGTGCGTGGTTTCGGTTTTTCCGTTGCAGCGCCCCAGGAGACGGGCGCTGCGCCGTTTGCATTATTTCTTTCCCTTGCCCGGCAGGCCGGGAAGCCCCGACGGCAGCCGCGCGCCGCCACCGAGGCCCGGCAGTCCCCCGCCAGGCGCCAAGGGCGGCAGTCCGCCCGCGCCTGCCGACCCGCCGACGTCGGGGGGCATCTCGGGCGGCGGGCCAGCGCCCATCAATCCCTTGAGCATGCCGCGCTTGCCCATCTTCTTCATCATGTCCGCCATCTGCCGGTGCATCTTGAGCAGCTTGTTGACCTCCTGCACCGTGGTGCCGGAGCCGGCCGCGATGCGGCGCTTGCGCGATGCATTGAGGAGCTTCGGGCGCCGGCGCTCCTCCGGCGTCATGGACGAGATGATCGCGCGCTGGCGGCGGAACACGCTGTCGTCGATATTGGCGGCGTCGATCTGCTTCTTCATCTTGCCGATGCCGGGCAGCATCCCGAGAATGCCCGACATGCCGCCGAGCTTCTGCATCTGCCCGAGCTGCTCGGCGAGATCCTCGAGATCGAACGCCCCCTTGCGCATCTTGCGGGCCATGCGCTCGGCCTTCTCGGCGTCGAGCGTCTCGGCAGCCTTCTCCACCAGCGAGACCACATCGCCCATGCCGAGAATGCGCCCGGCAATGCGCTCGGGATGAAAATCCTCCAGCGCGTCGAGCGCCTCGCCCGTGCCGATGAGCTTGATGGGCTTGCCGGTGACCGCTCGCATGGAGAGCGCCGCGCCGCCGCGCCCGTCGCCATCGACCCGGGTGAGCACGATGCCGGTGATGCCGATCCGCTCATCGAAGGACTTCGCCAGCGTGACGGCATCCTGGCCCGTCAGGCTGTCGGCCACGAGCAGGGTCTCGTGCGGGCGGGCGATGTCGCGAATCTCGGCCGTCTCCGCCATCAGCGCCTCGTCGATATGCAGGCGCCCGGCGGTGTCCAGGATCACCACGTCATAGCCCCCGAGGCGCGCGGCCTCCATGGCGCGCTTGGCGATGTCGGTGGGCGTCTGCCCCTCGATGATGGGAAGCGTGTCGATGCCCACCTGCTCGCCGAGCACGCGAAGCTGCTCCTGCGCGGCCGGCCTGCGCGTGTCGAGCGAGGCCATCAGCACGCGGCGCTTGTCCTTCTCCGAAAGGCGCCTGGCAATCTTGGCCGCGGTCGTCGTCTTGCCCGAGCCCTGAAGGCCGACCAGCAGGATCGGCACCGGCGGCACGGCCTGCAAGTCTATGGGCTCTGAATCGGCCCCCAGCATGGCGACGAGCTCGTCATGAACGATCTTCACCACCTGCTGGCCAGGCGTGACCGAGCGCAGCACCTCTTGCCCCACCGCCGCGCGCTTGACCCGCTCCGTGAAGTCGCGGACCACCGGAAGGGCGACGTCCGCCTCGAGAAGGGCGCGCCGCACCTCGCGCATGGCGGCGCTCACATCCTTCTCGGTCAGCGCACCGCGCCGGGTGAGGGCATCGAGGATGCCGGAGATGCGGTCGCTCAACGCGTCGAACATGGGGTCCTCTTCATGACATGGCGTGCGCTTCCGCTAAGCACATGCGCGCACGCTGCTTTCCTTGTGCGCGACGGCCTCGCCATTCGGCTCACACCTAGTGCATCGACGCATACGAAACTTGCGCCTACCACCCGTCATCACCCTCCTCGGGCTCGATCCGGGGATCAGACCGGGTGATCCAGGGCAACAAACACGGAGCTTGCCATCCTGGATTGCCGGGTCAAGCCCGGCAATGACGTGTATTCTGTGTTTGCGTCTCCGCACTAGAGCGCGTGGCGCGCGCGGATGCGCCGGCGCAAACAACAATGACGCCCGTGAGCGAACCCTCGCCGACGGACGCGACCCTCGTCTGCCTCCCGGGCCTGGCGGGCGCGCTCCCTGAGCAGGCGCATTCCCGTGCCCATGTGCAAACCGGCCTCGAACAGGAAGCCTCGTTTGAATGGCGCGCAGACTATGCCGGCCGCGCCAAGCTGTCAACGCGCGCCGCAAAAGCAAGAGGCCCGGCGGCCGGCAGGCCCTTACAGCGGGCAGGGCCTGGACCCGGCCCATGGGTGCTTCGGCCCACAGGCTGCAATGCGCTGAACGATCCTGGGCCTTGCGCCCTGCACCTCGCCATGCTCGAACGCCACGACCACGAGCCGGGGCAGCGCAGCCTCGAGGAGCTCGTTCGGCCGCAACAGGAATTTCGGGTCGACCGGCCGGCCGTGGCGCTCATGCCCCAGCGCATAGGTCTCGTAGATGAGAACCCCGTCCGCCCCCACGCAGCCGATGATGTCCGCCAGAATCGGCCGCCAGAGATAGTTGGTGACGATCACCCCGTCGAAGCGCTCGCGCGCCAGCGGAAAGGGGGCGCCGGTCTCGAGATCCGCCTCGACGAGCCTGACATCGCCCCGGCCGGCAAGGTCGGCGACATCGGCGAGGTCGATGTCGATGCCCGTCACCCGCAGCCCGCGCGCAAGCGCCGCCCGCACATGCCGCCCGCCCCCGCAGGCCACGTCCAGCACATGCCCGCCCGGCCGCACGCCCGCAAGGAAGCGCCGCACCCAGGGCGAGGCTTCGGCCCTGGCACAGGGGCGCTGGTCTGCCTCCGTCATTCGGCCCTCCCCATGTCCCAACCAACCGGATCTCCGGCTTCCCGACCTGCACCGCGATCCCCGTTTTCACGGCAAGGGTGGTGTCGGGCGCCGAGTTCATCCTATATATCGAGGCATGACAACCACCGCGCCCATCCCTTTCCTCAAGATGAACGGTCTCGGCAACAGCTTCGTCGTGATCGACGCACGCCTTCACCCCGTCGCCCTGGATGCCGAGAGCGCCCGCGTCATCGCCGATCCTGCCTGCGGCGTCGGCTGCGATCAGGTCATCATGCTCGAGCCCGCCGAACGCGCGGACGTCTTCATGCGCGTTTTCAATGCCGATGGCAGCGAGGTGGAGGCCTGCGGCAATGCCGCACGCTGCGTCGCCTGGCTGATCGCGCGCGACACGGGCGCCGGGCGGGTGCGCATCGAGACGGCCGCGGGGCTCTTGGCGGCCGAGTTGCGCAATGCGCCCGCGGACGAGAGCGCAGAGGCGGCAGACGGGACCACCGGCCTCGTTCGCGTGGACATGGGCCGGCCCCGCTTTCGCTGGGACGAGATCCCGCTTGCGGAGGAGTTTCACGACACCCGCATGATCGAGCTCCAGGTGGGGCCGATCGACGATCCGATCCTTTACAGCCCGAGCGTCGTGAATGTCGGCAATCCGCACTGCATCTTCTGGGTGGAGAACGTGGACGCGGTCGATCTCGGCGCCATCGGCCCCATTCTGGAGCATCACCCGATCTTCCCCGAGCGGGCCAACATCTCGATCGCGCAGGTGACGACGCCCCGCTCCATGACGCTCCGGGTCTGGGAGCGCGGTGCCGGCCTGACGCTTGCCTGCGGGACCGCCGCCTGCGCCGCTGCCGTGGCGGCCGCGCGCAAGGGCCTCACGCTCCGACACGTGATCGTCACGCTTCCCGGCGGCGATCTGGACATCGAATGGGCCGAGGACGACCACATCCTCATGACGGGTCCGACCGAGCTCGAATATGAAGGCGCGCTTCACCCCGCCACCTTCAGGCCGATTGCGGCATGACGGCTTTCGCCGCTTGACCCCGGACATGAGCATGTTATCGCTCGCAAGACGTCGATCGCATGGCCGGCGCCCACAAGCGATTGCTCATCACCCGCGACCGCGCAAGCAACCTGGACACGACAAGGCGCAATGTCAGAGCCCCGCATCATCAGTTTCGGCTGTCGCCTCAACGCCTATGAGTCCGAGGTCATGCGCGCCCATGCGCGGGAGGCGGGCCTTGCCGACGTGGTCGTCGTCAACAGTTGCGCAGTCACGGGCGAGGCCGTCCGCCAGGTCCGCCAGGCCATCCGCAAGGCCCGGCGCGAGGCGCCGGAGGCGCGCATTCTCGTGACCGGATGCGCCGCGCAGATCGACCCCGAGCGTTTCGCCGCCATGCCCGAGGTGGACCGGGTGATCGGCAATCGCGAGAAGATGCGCCGCGAGACCTGGACCGGCCTCGCGCAAAGGTCGGACGCACGCCACGCGACCGGCACGGCGAGGGGCAGGGTCGGCGATATCGGCACCGCCCCGGCGCCCGAGATAAGAGACCCCGATGCCGACGCCATGCGCCATGCCGCGCTGCTCACCCGCCTGCCCGCCGGCGAGCGGGTGCGCGCCTTTGTCGAGATTCAGAATGGCTGCGATCACGATTGCACCTTCTGCATCATTCCCGCCGGGCGCGGGCGGTCGCGCTCGGTGCCAGCCGAGGAGGTCATTGCCCGCATCCGCGCCCTCACCGAGGCCGGCATTGCGGAGGTCGTGCTGACGGGCGTCGACATCACGGCCTGGGGCGAGGATCTGCCGGGTGATTCACGCCTTGGCGATCTCGTGCGCGCCATTCTGCGCCGGGTGCCGGAGCTTGCGCGCCTGCGCCTTTCCTCCCTCGACAGCATCGAGGTGGACGCGGCCCTCAAGCGCGCCATCGCCGAGGAGGAGCGGCTGATGCCGCATCTGCACCTCTCTTGCCAGTCCGGCGACGACATGATTCTGAAGCGCATGAAGCGCCGCCACAGCACCCGCGACACCTTGGCGTTCTGCGAGGAGATGCGTCGCCTGCGCGCCGACATGGTGTTCGGCGCCGACCTCATCGCCGGCTTCCCGACGGAGACGGACGAGATGTTCGAGAACACGCTGCGCTTCGTGGAGGAGTGCGGTCTCACCTTTCTGCACGTCTTTCCCTTCTCGGCCCGGCCCGGCACGCCTGCGGCCCGCATGCCGCAATGCGATGGCGCCCTGGTGAGCGCGCGGGCGCGGCGGCTGAGAGAGAAGGGCCGGGAGATGCGCCGGCGCTATTTCGACAGCCTCGTTGGCCAGCGCCTGCCGGTTCTCGTTGCGCGCGAGCGCGTCGGCCACACGCCGCATTTCGCCGAGGTGGCGCT
>JALUTE010000380.1 GCA_027058255.1 Methyloligella sp.
CCATGAAAGCCTTTCTCGCCAGCCTCGTGCTCACCATCGCCATCACGGCTCTCTCGGCATTCATTCTCGGCAATGTCGACATGTCCGCCAAGCAGGTCTTCACCTCGCCTGCGGGCAATGTGCGCTTGTGACGCCTTCAGGAATCGTCAGCCTTTTGGCGCCAAGCTGAACGTCGGACAACGGTTCCACGGCTGTGAGATAAGGAGCAGATCTTTGCGCACGGGTCGGGCTGTTCGCGCGCTCTCCGGCATCAAGTTCGGATCGGCGCCCCATCGTCTTGCCAATGGCCGCCTCGCCTTGCGCATCGTGTTCGTGCGCCCCGCCTCGCCCGCGGCCCGGGCCGGGCTCCGCCCCGGCGACATTCTGCTGACCGCAGGCGGCTATCGCGTGCGCCGGACCGTGGATTTTCGCGCCCTGTTGCGAGGCCGCCCGCCGCCTTTCACGATCGACCTCGTCATCTTGCGCGACGGCCAGCGCCGCCGCGTGCGCCTTTCCATTCCCGAGCAGCCGGACCTCGCGCTCAGCCCTGCGGCCCCGTCAGGAGACACCAACGATGGACAATGAGAAATTCAACATGTCGCTGCGCAAGTTCCTCAAGCAGGTTGGCGTGACCTCCCAGCAGGAGATCGAGCGCGTGGTGCGGGAAAGGGCCCTCGCCGGTGCCGGCACCCTCAAGGTGAAAATGGTCCTCACCGCCGAGGGCACCGATCTCGAGCATGTGGTCGAGGGAGAGATCGACCTTGGCTGACATGGCATGGCAAGGACCCGGCAAAGCCGTGCCATGATGGGCCGCCGGCTGGGATCAGGGGAAATGATTCACGTGAAACATGTTTTTCTCCCGCGCGTTCCGCGACACCCATGAGCGCGCCCGATCCGACATTTCCGCCCCTTCTGACCGGCCATGCCGTCGCGGCTCACGCCGACCCCTTTGCCGAGGCTTGCGCCGGCGCGCGCTCGGGCACCCTGGACACCGGCGACGTCCTGTGGAGCCGCGACGAGCGGCACGCCCGCTTCGCCATTCTCTTCCGCCCCGAGGTGCCCCTCGCCGCCGCCGCGCAAATGCTCCTGCTGGCACAGGTCGGCTGCGGCGACAGCCTCGGCGCCCTCACCCCGCCCCAGGTGGCGGTCACCTTCGACTGGCCGGGCGGCCTGCGCGTGAATGATGGCAAGGTCGGGCGCGTGCGCGCTGCCGTGCCGAAGGGGGTTGAGCCGGGCCGGATTCCGGACTGGCTGGTGATCGCCATCGCCCTGCGCATGCGCCACGATCCGGGCATGGGCGAGCCGGGCGAGCGGCCCGAGATCACGGCGCTCGCCGAGGAGGGCTGCGCGGCCCTCGATCGCGGCCGGCTCATCTCATCCATCGCCCGTCACATTCTCACCTGGCTCAACATATGGGAGGACGAGGGCTTCCGCCCCCTGCACGAGGCGTGGTCGTTCCGCGCCGCAACGCCGCCGGGCGAAACGCTCTCTCTGGAGTTTGCCGGAACGCGCCATGAGGGGCGTGTCGTCGGCCTCGATGACGAGGGCAGTCTTCTCATCGCCCCCGAGGGCGGCCGGACCTGCGCGCTATCCCTCGTCGATGCCCTCGAGCGCCCCTGACCCGCGCGGCGCAACGCCAGGCGAGAGGAAACGGAACGAGAGAGAGCAGGAGAGCGCCGAGGGATGAAATTTCTGCGCACCATACGCTTCGATGACACGGATACGCGCGTGTTCGACACCCCGGCCGCACCCGACGAATGGGCCATCTCCGGCGCTTTCGCCTTTGCGCGCATGGCCCCCGAGGAGATCACGGGAAAGGCGCGCCAGGCCTTCGCCAACGGCTTTCTGGGCCTTGCGAGTTTTGGCCGCGCAACCTTCACGGTGGTCGCCGACCTGGATGAAAGCGAGCTCGAGCGCCTCCACCACGTGCTGGGACTGCATTTCGTCTCCCGCTATGGCGCGCCGGACCTTGCCGCGGCCCTTCCCGTGGCCCGCGAGGAGTGCGCTTTCATCGCCGATCTGTGCAGCGATGCGGCGATCAACACGGTGTTCGCCGTGGCCCGCAGTTTCGACGCCGATGGCCGCATCCGCGAGGCGTTCCGCATCGTCACGCCCCCGACCGACGAGCCCCTCCACGCCCGGGTCTGGGCCGTCGAGCCGGACAGCGACTGACCGAACCCCGCCTCGCACCGAACATGCCGGCCCTTGCGGCCCGCGCCGAGGCTGGCCGAAACACTCAATGCTCCTTACCAGGGGGAGAGGCTTTTCTCGGTGTCTCTATCCGGGTCCCCTGCATGTTCGGGATGGGCCGAATCGGGCAAGGGTTCGCCCGGGATGGTTGGGTTGGCCAACCCAACCATCCCGGGCGGCGAGGACCGTAGGTCCCTTGGGATATGAGCCCCGTGGGGGAGCCTGGTCAGCCGCCCCTTCGCGCGTGGCCTGAACAGATGAATGGGAGCAAGGTCCCGAATGCAAGGCAAGGATGCACGAAGTGCCGAGACGGCAGTCTACATCGGTTGCGACGTCAGTAAAGACTGGCTCGACATCCATGCACACCCGATCGGCAAGACCTGGCGCGTGCGCAATGACAAGGAGGGCATCAAGGCCCTCAAACGCGCCCTTGGCCAAATGGACGTCACCATGATCGTCCTTGAGGCGACCGGACGCTGGCACCGCCACGTCTGGCGCTCGCTCTGGGCGAGCGGGCTGCCCGTCGCCGTCATCGACCCCTATCGCGCGCGCCGCTTCGCCCAGGCGACGGGACGTCTGGAAAAGAGCGACCGCATCGATGCGCGCGTGCTCGCCCTTTTTGCCGAGGCCATGCGCCCCGAGGCCGAGGCGCCGCCCGCCAAGGCCCTGGAAGAGCTGCAGGAATTGGTCAATGCCTGGCACGCGGCCAAGGAGGAGGCGACGGCGCTCTCCAACCGCAGAGGGGCCGCACAGTGCGCCTTTCTCAGGCGTGATCTCGGCCACGCCCTGCGCGCCATGGAGAACCATGTGGCGCGGCTCGATGCGGCGCAGGAT
>JALUTE010000381.1 GCA_027058255.1 Methyloligella sp.
TCTTCCTGGTGATGTTTCGCGCGGCGCTCGCGCTCGGCCACGCGAAACATCACCAGGAAGATGGCGAGGGGGGGAATGAGGGCGAGAAAGCCGTTCCAGGTTGCTTGCGGCGAGAGGCTGATGGGTCGCCAGGGCAGCGCGCCGGCCGTTCCGCCATCGAGCGTGCGGTAGAGGGCGACGATCGCGTCTCGGCCGGGCAGGTGTGTCCAGAGGGCGGGAGGAAGCGGAACGAGCTGAACAAGAGGCAGGAGGGCGATCGCGGCGGCGACCATCAGAGCCGCCCGGCCGAGCGAGTCGAGCTCGGCGAAGGGGAGGCGGATCAGGCCATAGGCAAGAATGGGAACGGCAAGGAGTTGGAGCAGAGCGTCGCCGAGAAAGCCGGCGCGGGTTCCGCCTCCCAGCACAATGGCGCTCAAGACCAGAGCCCCGATCAGGCTCGCGTCCAGGCCAGGGTGCAGAAACGCCCGTCGCAATGGTCGGACCCCGGCATCTTTGCCAGCGAGGGCTCCGTCCATACGCGTCACCACTTCGTGTTTCTGGCCGTTGGGTGTTTCTGGCCGTTGGGGCGTGTGCGCCGCCAAAGGTTTCCTTGCGCCCAGCGAAGCGCTTCGACCAGACCCGCCGGCCGCACGAGCAGCCGCGAGCGGGTCCCACTCGTCGGCTCAGTCGCGAGGCGGCTACCGCCTCAGGGGCTGACAGGCCCGTTGTTTCCGCCGCCGCCACCGCTGAGGGCGATGGCTCCGCCCACGACGCCAGCGATCACGAGACCCCCGATCAGAAGACCGCTCGCGCCCACACCGGCGCCCGCGGCTCCCGCGCCTCCGGCCGCACCGGCGCCCCCGGCTCCGCCGCCCGTGGCGCCCTGTGTGGGCTGCCAGGAGCCCCCCGTGCCGCCCGGCGGCGGCGGAACATCGGCCACCTGAAGCACCTGCCCGGGCGCCACATCCACCACGGCGCCATTCTCATAGGTGATCTGCGCGCTGCCACCCGGCGAGACCGTGACCATGCCACCTGGCGGCACATTCACCGGCCCCTGAATCGGCTGGTAGCCATTGCCCATGTTCACATAGGTCACACCCTGGCCGGGCGAGACCATGGCCGCGCTCGCCACCGATGCGAGCGCCAGACTCGCCGCAAAGAACACCGCCAACGCCTTGGTGAATGTCATGATCGCCCCCTGAACCCCACTGTCCTCGCGCGCTCCTGCGGGGGGCGCCTGTCCTCTTGCCATGCATCCAAGGAGCAAGCAACGGCGCCCGACCGAGCGAGTCTAGCATCAATATCACGACAGCGTTCGAGGAACAAGCAACAAGCCGAGCGTTGCAGGCCATTATCCACTGCCGACCAGAGTGGAACCGGTCAGGAACCATGCTCAAGGCCCCGAAAAGGCCTCGTGCGCCTGGTCGAACCGCGCATCGACGGCATCAGTGTCGCGGGGATCGGTGAGGCGTGTTGCAAGTCGGCGGTCTGGCGCACCGGCCCCCGCCCTTTGCAGGTTGAGGCACGCGCTCCGGGCGGTCTTCTCTTAACACGGGTCTTAACGGGTCTCATGGGCTGACCGGGCCGCCCTTGTTGCTCAGGGCGATGGCACCACCGACCACGCCGGCGATCACCAGACCGCCAACAACCATCGGCCCCGCTCCGCCAGTGGCGGCCCCCTGCGCCGGCGCCTGTCCCGCGCCGGTCTGTTGGCCGGCCGCGGCCCTGCAAGGCGAGGTCGCGGCGATCCGTACCACGTCGCCCGGCCGCACGGTCACCACGCAGCCGCCGCCATAATCGATCTGGGCAAGGCCGCCCGGAGATACGGTCACCGTACCGCCGGCATCAACCGTCCTCGCACCGGCAATGGCCTGGTAGCCGCTGCCGGTATTCACGAAAGTCTTGCCCGTTTGAGGAGAGACCACCGCTGCATAGGCTGTCGACGTCAACGCGACGCTTACCGCCAACACCCGTGCCACCGTCTTCGAAATGGACGCCATACCTTACCAACCCCGATCAACTCTCACCCCCTGGGCGTGCCTCCCGTCACAAGCCGAGGCCCCTGGTGGCCAGGACAGGCAAACGGAAGCGCATGAGCACGGCGCGCTCCGGGATGATGCGCAGAAACACCGAACATGTTGTAGATAGCATGGGGACAAGAGGTGGACAAGCAACGATATTCCCTCGCGCGGCGAATTTGCGTCCCCCTATGGCCGATGGGCAACAAAACAGCATGGGCTCCGCTGAGAGCCATGAATCGAAAGCGTTTTTCATCCCTCGCCGACCTTGCCAGGGCAGATATGGCGCGCCACGAGCGCGCGACTTGCTTGCCAAAGAGGGCAATTGCGTGCATTGAGCGGTCGACGCTGCATGGCCACGACTGCCCCCTGGAGGGGCGAGCACGATGCAGGACCTTGCGCGTGACCACCTTTCCCTGCGCTCGCTCACGGACCCGAGAATGATCGATCTGCACAGCCACCTGCTGCCGGGCATCGACGATGGCGCGCCGGACCTGGAGACTGCACTCGCCATGGCGCGCATGGCGGCCGCCTCGGGCGTGACGATCATGGCCTGCACGCCGCATATCCTGCCGGGCGTCTATCACAATGAGGGGCCGGGCATCCGCGCGGCGGTGGCGCAGCTCCAGTCCGCGCTCGATACCGAAGGCATCGCCCTGAGGCTTGTCGCCGGCGCCGATGTGCATATGGTCCCGGACATGCTGGCAGGGCTCGACGAAGGCCGGCTTCTCTCCCTCAATGGCTCGCGTTACGTGCTTGTGGAGCCGCCCCACACCGTGGCGCCGGTCCGGCTCGAGGAGTTCTTCTTCTCGCTCCAGGTCGCGGGCTATGTGCCGATCCTCACCCATCCCGAACGGCTCGCCTGGGTCGAGCCGCATTACGCATCTATCCAGCGGCTGGCGGGCGCGGGGGTCTGGATGCAGATCACGTCGGGCTCGCTCACGGGCCGCTTCGGGCGCCGCGTGCGCGCCCTCGCCGAGCGCATGCTGAGCGATGGCCTCGCACATATTCTCGCGACGGACGCCCACGATCCCGTGCACCGCCCGCCCGATCTCGACCAGGGTTGGCAGGCGGCGGCCCGGCTCGTGGGAGAAGAAGAGGCCAAGCACTTGGTTTGGACTCGGCCCGCAGCTATAGTAAAGGATGTGGCGCCGTCGGAATTGCCCCTGCCGGAGCAGACCCGTCGGCCCGTGGAGGGAAAGCATGAGCGTGCAGAAAGGGCATCGGCCAGCGGGGGCACGGGCAGTGGGCGCCGTGCGGATTCTGAGCCTCGCAAGCGCACTTCTCGGGGGCGCTTTTCTCGTCGGCTGCGGAGACTCTTTGACTAGCGGAGCCGCCGCCACCAGTGGCGCGCAGACGGGCATCGCCAGCCGCAATGTCCAGCTTGCCGGCGACATGTCCGTGCCTGCGGGCAAGGACGTGCACGCAGCGGATTCCGGTGCGCGCAAGGCCGCCCTGGCGGGACCGGCGCCAGAGGGCGGGACGGCGCGGGCGCACAAGATGCGACGGCATGCCCGCTCCGCCACGCGCAAGATTTTCCGCCCCGCGAGCGGATCGACCAGCGCCTATGTGGTCGGACCGCACGACGTGCTCGACATCAAGGTGTTCGACGTCGCGGAGCTTTCAGGGGCCATGCAGGTCTCCGATCGCGGCACCATCGACTATCCCCTGCTTGGCACACTGAAGGTGGCCGGTCGGACCACGAAGCAGATCCAGAGGGAGCTCACGCGCAAGCTCGGCGCGAAGTATCTGCAGAACCCGCGCATCATCGTCACGGTGAAGGAGTATAAGAGCCAGCGCTTCACCGTGGTCGGCTCCGTGAAGAAGCCCGGCGTCTATGCCATCACGGGGACCGCCTCCCTCTTGCAGGCGGTAGCCATGGCGGGCGGTCTGGGCGACACGTCCGATGCCAGCAATGTCGCCATATTCCGGACCATCAATGGCAAACGCCACGCTGCCAGGTTCGACGTGGCGGCGATCCAGGCGGGCCGCTCGCCCGACCCGGCGATCCGGCGCGGCGACATGATCGTCGTCGGCCGCTCGCAGATCAAGGCGACCCTGGAGAGCATTGGCAAGGTCGTTCCGATCGGAAGCCTGTTCCTGCCCCTGCTGTAGGAATTGTCACGTTTTTTGGAGCACCCGGCGCGGCAACGAGCCGGGGCATGGGTTTGTGCGTTCAAGCCGCGCCAATGATAGGGCCGCAGAGGGGGCATGGCGCGAGACGACGAGACCGATCACGATCGCGGGAACGCCGACCGGCAGGCCGGGCCGGTCCACGACCGCTTCTTCAAGCGCCTCATGGGCGAGAGCGAGAGCCTGCGGGCCTTCCTGACCGAGCATCTGCCCGAGCCGGTCGCGGGGCTTCTCATGCCGGAGACCGCGCGCCTCGTCCCCGGCAGCTTCGTCGACCCGACGCTTTCCGAACATCAAAGCGATCTCATCTACAGCGTTCGCTTGCTCAGTGGCGAGAACGCCTTCATTTACATCCTGATCGATCACAAGAGCGCACCGGATCCCGCGGCGCCGCTTCAGCTCGCCCGCTACATGACGCAACTCTGGGATCGCGTCTCCCGCGAGCGCAAGACGGGATCGCTGCCGCATATTGTGCCCCTCATCGTCTATCACGGCGTTGCGCCCTGGACCGCACCGCAGTACTTTGGCGCCATGTTTCGAGATCAGCCGGAGGCCCTTGCGTCCTATGTGCCTGACTTTGCGTATGAACTCGTCGATCTCGGGCGCATTCCCGACGCGTCCCTGTCCGCCAATCCGCGCTTGCGGGCCTTCCTGACCGTTCTCAAGCACATCCAGCGTCCGGATTTTCTCGACCATGCCCGGACCATATTGTCGTCTGTCGGTTTTCTCGAGGCCGAGGATATCGTCACAATCCTGACCTATGTTATGGTGCGCTGGAGAAACCACCTCGACGCCAAGACGATCGAGGGATATGTGGCCAGCATGGAGACGGGCCAGAAGGATGCCATCATGGGCGACTTGATCGACACGTGGGTCCAGAAGGGTATCGAAGAAGGAATCCAGAAGGGCATCCAGAAGGGTATCGAGAAAGGCATTGAGAAAGGCATTGCGGAAGGGCGGTCCGACAGTCTGCGCCGTCTCCTGACGCGCCGGTTCGGCCCTCTTCCCAAGGCTGTCGAGGCTCGCATTGCCTCTGCGGATGCGCGCAGACTGGAGGCGTGGTTCGACAGGGCCATCGACGCACCGAGCCTCGAGGCCGTGTTCGACGATGCCTCGACAGGAGATTAGCCGGGCCCAGAGGGCGGACTGGCCGGGCACGCTTGCGCGCGAAGGCGTGGCCTGCCGTTTGGAGCGACGTGCCGCGCGCGCAATTGGCCGGGGCGCTTCCGACACCGGTGACAGGGCGTTGAGACCGACAGCGCCTTGGTGGCTCCTGGTCATGGGCCGGCGCGCGGAACGGCTCGGATCAAGTCGCACATGCACACAAGCCACTGAGGGCCCATGAACGACGAGCGGCGCAATGAGTGGGAGAAGGCGGAGGCGGCGCGTGCCGAGGGCCACCTCGTTCCCGCCAACGGCCAGGCATCCGGGACGGATCATGGCCATTCCCCCCCTCCCGGCGGGGCGGGCCTGCCCGGTCCCGTAGGGCCGCAGGCCGCGCCTCCCCCGGGCTATGGCGAGCCGGCCTTCGCAGAGAGCGAGTTCAACCTTCTCGACTATTGGTACATCGCCCTCAAGCGGCGCTGGCTCATTCTCACCGTAACGGCGGCCGGCCTCGGCCTCGCCCTGCTCTGGACCCTCCTTCAGACGCCCATCTACACGGCAAGCACGCGCATCCAGATCGACAGCGGCGTTGCCAAGATCGTCGAGGGCGGCGAGATCGGCTCGACGGCGCGCATCTCTCAGGCGGAGTTCCTGCGCACCCAGTACCAGCTCCTGAAGAGCCGGGCTCTTGCCGAGCGCGTGGTCGATCGCCTCAAGCTCTGGCAGGACAAGGATTTTCTCACCCAGAAGCAGACCTCCCTGCTCGGGCTGGTCAAGGGCGCCATCAAGGGGGTGATCTCAGCGGGCGGTACGGACGAGGCGGCGAAGGGCGAGGCCGGAGCTGCCGACAACCGGCGCGGCCTGGTCATGCGCGCGGTGGACAAGCTCCTGGCAAACGAGCAGGTCAGGCCCGTGCGCGGCTCGCGGCTCGTCGACATCGTCTATTCCGATGTCGACCCGGCCCGCGCCCAGCGCATCGCCAATGCCATCGGCGAGGAATTCGTCGCCTCCAATCTGGACCGCCGCTTCGACGCCTCCGCCACGGCCAAGACCTTTCTCAAGGACCAGCTCCGCCAGCTCAAGGCACGGCTCGAGGAATCCGAGAAGGCGCTCGTCAAGTTTGCGCGCGAGAAAGAGCTCGTCGGCACCTCCGAGCGCGCCTCCATCGCCGAGAGCCGCCTGCAGCAGCTCTCGACCGAGCTCAATACCGTGCTGGCCGAGCGGATCAAGAAGGAGCGGCTCTGGAGACAGGTCGAATCGGCCAAGGGCACGGACTTCCCGCAATTCCTCACCAATGCGGTGATCGCGCGCCTTCGCGAGAAGCGCAAGGCGCTCTCGGCCGAGTACAAGGACAAGTTGCGCATCTTCAAGCCCGGCTATCCCGGCATGCAAAAGCTGAGGGCGCGGATTGCGGTCATCGACCAACAGCTCGCCAGCGAGGTCCAGACCATCAGGGATTCGCTGCGCGCCGACTATGATCTCGTGCTCAAGCAGGAGGAGCAGCTCAAGGCGGAGATTGCCAAGCTCAAATCGGAGGTGCTGGACCTTCAGAAGCGCTCGATCCAGTACAAGGTTCTGAAGCGCGAGGCGGACACCAATCGCAAGCTCTACGAGGAACTGCTCTCGCGCCTCAAGGAGGTCTCGGTCGCGAGCGGCGCCCGCCTCAACAATGTCTTCATCATCGACCGTGCGCTGCGCCCCAGCGCGCCCTCCTCGCCGAGAATGTCGCGCAATCTCCTCCTGGGCCTCGTGCTGGCGCTTGCGGCGGGCTTCGGCCTCGCGATCCTGCTCGAATATCTGGACGACGCCATCCGTCGGCCCGAGGACGTGGAGCAGGTCACGGGCCTGCCGGTGCTCGGCATTCTGCCCAAGCTGGAGGATGGCGAGGACATCGACGCCGTGCTCGAGGATCCGCGCTCACCGCTTGCCGAGGCCTATCGCTCGCTCGCCACGTCGCTCCAGTTCGCCACCGAGGAGGGCTTTCCCAAGACCATCCTCTTCACCAGCGGCGAGAAGGGCGAGGCCAAGTCCACGACCGCGCTCGCCACCGCCCGTCATTTCGCGCGCCTCGGCATGGAGGTGCTGCTTGTCGACTGCGATCTGCGCAGCCCGAGCATGCACGCCATGCTTGGGCTCGACAACAGCCAGGGCCTGTCCAATTATCTCACCGGAGCCCTGCAGCCGCCCGAGATCATCCGGCGCACCTCCCAGTCCAAGCTCGCCTGCATTCCGGCGGGCCCCATCCCGCCCAGCGCGGCCGACCTTCTGTCGGGCTCGCGCCTGCACGCCCTGCTCTCCGTGGGAGCGCAGGTGTTCGATCTCATCGTCCTCGACGGGCCTCCGGTGATGGGCCTCGCCGACGCGCCGCTGCTGGCGAGTGCGGTGGAGGGCACCGTCTTCGTCGCCGAGTCGGGGCGGGCCCGCGCCGGCACGGTCAGGGGCGCCATTCAGAGGCTCACCTTCGCCCGCGGTCGGGTGCTGGGCGTCGTGCTCTCTAAATACGATCCCGAGACCGCGCGCTATGGTGGCTATGGCTATGGCCGTCGCTATGGTTATGGCTATGGTTACGGCTATGGCTATGGTCACAGCTACGGTTACGGCTATGGCAAGGAGGCCTATGCCTATGGCGCGGCGGCGCCGCCGGCGCCGCCGGGCGATGGTGCGCCGCAAATTGCGAAGGGCCGGGAGGGCTGACGTGACGGGCGAGGAGAGCGGAAGACCTGTGGCAGGGGCCGGCGAAGCGCACCGGCAGACGGCTCTGCGCCAGGCCATCGAGCTCGTCCATGTCCCGACCCTCGCCCATCGCCTGCGCGGCGAGCCCCTTGCTCCGGGCGTCGATCTCCTGCTCGCCATCGCCGCCGGCGACAGGCAAGCGGAGGCTGAGGCTCAGGCTCTTGTCGAGCGCGATGTGGATACGATCCGCCAAGCCTCCGCCTTCTACATCCAGCAGGTGCTCTTCGCACCCGGCACAGACGCCTATCGGATCCTCGGCGCAACGCCCCGCGCCGACCGCGCCGAGCTTCGGCGCAATTTCACCCATCTGATGCGCTGGCTCCACCCCGATATCGAGCGCGATGGCGGTCAGGCGGTCTTCTTCGGGCGCGTCAAGGCGGCGTGGGACATCCTCGGCACACCGGAGCGGCGCCGCAGATACGATGCCGAACGCGAAGCGGGAGGCCGAAGGTCGCTCGAGGGGCTTGCTCCTTCCCGCTCGGCCAAATCCGGCCGCTTCTCCAAGCGCGCCCGTCGGCGCGCGGACTCCCCAATCCGCATGGCCAAGGATGCGCCCGGCCGATCGGCCCGCGCGGGGTTTTCCAAACGCGAGCGAGAGCGGCCCCGCCCATTGCTGCTGCGCGCCCTCGCCCGTCTCTTCGGCTTTGCGAGATAGGGCAGCTCTGTCATGACAGCCGAGCCGGGGCCACGGGCCGAGCGTCTGTACAAACGCCTCAAATGGGGGGCGATCCTTGCCGGCGCAGTCCTGCTCGCCTGGCAGGTGGTGCGCTACAGCGTCGTGGCGGCCCTCGCACCGGCGACCCCCACGCTGGCGCTCGCCCTGAGGCCCGGCGCCGCACCGGCGCTCATCACCCAGGCGGACCAGCGGCTCAATGCGCCCCTGCGCAGCTACGAGCGGGCGCGTGCCCGGGCGCCGAAAGGACCGCCGCCGGAGCCGCCGCCACCGCCATCGCGCAAGACATTGGCCGAGGTGCAGGCATGGGTGCGCACGGCGCTCATTGCCGAGCCGCTCTCGCCGGCCGGTTTTCGCATTCTCGGCCAGATTGCCGCCATCCGGGGCGACAAGGCGCGCGCGGCCCGGCTCATGGACGTGGCGGCCAATCTTTCCATCCGCGAGACCGCGGCCGTGCTCTGGCGGCTCAACCATCGGCTGGAAGTGCGGGAACTCGACGGTGCACTCGAGGATGCCAATGCCCTGCTGCACACACGCCCCGATCTTGGACGGCTGGTCCTGCCCGTTCTTGCCCGCATCTCCGAGCTGCCAGAGGGCCGAGAGAAGCTGGTGCGGCTGCTCGCCGCCCGCCCGCCCTGGCGCTCAACCTTCTTCTCGGTCCTCCCCGGCGCCGTGCGCAATCCGCAAAGCCCGCTTGCGCTCTATCTGGC
>JALUTE010000382.1 GCA_027058255.1 Methyloligella sp.
ATCCGGTCCCGCCGCGCCGCGAGACCCAGGGGCGGACCGAGGCCTTCATCGGAAGCTGGCTTGCGGCCGACAAGAGCCGGCGCGGACGGGTGATCATCGCCACCAAGGTGGCCGGGCGCAGCTCGCGCATCGACTGGCTGCGCAAGGACGGCGCGCTTGCGGCCCTTTCGCCCGCACAAATTCGCGAGGCGGTGGAGGCGAGCCTCGCGCGCCTGCGCACGGATGTGATCGACCTCTACCAAGTCCACTGGCCCGACCGGCCCATGCGGCTGTTCGGCGGTCTCGGCTACGAGCCCTTCCCCGGCGAGGGGCACGCGATCGAAGAGACCCTTGAGGTGATGGCGGAGCTGGTGCGCGAGGGCAAGGTGCGCCATGTGGGCGTCTCCAACGAGACGCCCTGGGGCCTCATGCAATATCTCGACGCGGCAGAACGCACCGGCGCGCCGCGCATCGCCTCGATCCAGAACGCCTATAGCCTCGTCAACCGCACTTTCGAGCTCGGCCTGTCGGAGTTCACCCATCGCGAGGATGTGAGCCTTCTGGCCTATTCGCCCCTCGCGCATGGCTTCCTGTCCGGCAAATATGAAGGCGGCGCGCGGCCCGCCGGCTCGCGCCTCGCCCTCTTTCCCGACTTTCCGAGCCGCTATCTGACGCCCGGCGCGCCCAAGGCCATCTCCGCCTATGTGCAGATCGCACGCGATGCCGGCCTCGACCCGGCCCAGATGGCCATCGCCTTCGTCGCCAGCCGGCCCTTCGTCACCTCGACCATCATCGGCGCCACCACGCTGGACCAGCTTCGCCGCGACATCGACGCAAGCGCGCTCGTGCTGGAGCCGGCCATCGTGGAGAAGATCGAAGCGGTGCATCTCGCCAACGCCAATCCCTGCCCCTGACGGTCCGCCCGCCATGGGCAGGTGCACCGCGTTGCGAAACGTCCCATATGAGGGGCCAGAGACCAGTTGGTTCGGTGTCGCTGCCGGCGCGGTGCGGCCATGCACATGGCGGCCCCGCCAAGCACAGGAAGTGAAGGAGAGGGAAAGCCATGCCACGGCTATTCACGGGCCTCGAGATCCCCCTGGACGAGGCCGCACGGCTGCAAAGCCTGACAGGCGGGCTCGAAGGGGCACGCTGGATCGACCCGATGAACTATCACATCACCTTGCGCTTCCTCGGCGACATCGACGAGCCCACGGCCATGACGTTCCTGCACCGGCTCTACGAGGTCGAGGCCCGGCCGTTCCGGCTTCGCCTCTCGGGGCTTGGCAGTTTCGGCCATGGCAAGCCGCGCGCGCTCTGGGCGGGGGTCGAGGTCATGCAGGAGGACGACGGCGCCCTCACTGCGCTCCAGAAGGCGCATGAGCGGGCGGCCCAGGCGGCGGGCCTCGCCCCGGAGCGGCGCAAGTTCACGCCCCACCTCACCCTGGCGCGGCTCAAAGGCACGAGGCCCGAAATGCTCGCCCGCTATCTCGAGGCCCATGGCGGATTTCAGGGCGCGTTTTTCGAGGTGCGCAGTTTCGCGCTCTTCTCCTCGCGCCCGAGCATGGGCGGCGGGCCCTACCTCATCGAGCAGCTCTTTCCGCTGCGCGAGGCGGGCGAGGATGAGGGCGTGCCGGGGGAGGAGCCGAGCCTGTGAGCGCCGGAGCACACGGACATGCGGAAGCCTTCCGCGAGGTCGTCAAGATCATGTCCCTTAGGCAAGCCGACTTCGCCCGTGGCATGACCCACCTCATGGACGCGCCGCCCGGCGAGGCCGGCGTCTACCGCATCGCGCTCGAGGCGGGCCATGTGACCATCACCGCAACGCCCATGGAGCCCGTGCAGCTTGGCGGCGGGCTTCTCTCGCTGCCGCGCTGCCGTGTCGTCCTCGTGTTCCGCGCGGTGCCGGCCGGAGCGCAGGCCGCCTTCCTTGCCCGCTTCGAGCGCACCTTCCAGCGCGCCGGCGGATAGAGCACGATCCGGCCGCACCGCACCCCTTGAGCGAAAGGGAAAACCTGTCGGCCCTGTCTCCGACCCATGCCGTAAAGCATCGACCGATGGCCGGCGCGCTCAATAGCCGGCCGCCATGCCGTCCTTGCGCGCATCCGATGCGCCCTGAAGCACGCCCCGCGCCCGGTCGATGGCGATGATCTGCCCGCCGCCCCAGGGCACCGGGGCGCGGCCGACGTCATGCCCCATGGCGCGGAGCTCCTCCAGGACCGGCTCGGGAACGCCCGTCTCGGCGTGCAGGCGATCGCCCTCGAAGAACATCCGCGGGCAGTCGAGCGCCTCCTGCGGGTCCATGCCATGGACGCGCATATTGGCCAGCACATGCGCATGGCCCACAGGCTGATAGGCGCCCCCCATGACGCCGAACACCAAGGCGGGCGCGCCATCCTCGAGGGCCATGGCCGGAATGATGGTGTGCATGGGCCGCTTGCCCGGCGCGATCCGGTTCGGGTGCCCGGGCGCGAGCGAGAAGCAGGCGCCGCGATTGTGCAGCACGATCCCGGTGCGTTCCGTGACGATGGTCGAGCCAAAGCTCTTGTAGAGCGAGTTGATGAAGGAGACGGCCATGCCGTCGCGGTCCACCACGGCGAGATAGACGGTGTCGGCGCTCGGCGGCGGGGGAATGCGGCCGAGATCGGGCGTGCGGCGGCCCGGGTCGATGCGCGCCGCAAGGCTGTCGGCGAGGGCGCCGGAGAGCATGTGCGCGAGCGGCACGTCGGCCTTGTCCGGGTCGGCGATGAAGGCATCGCGCGCCGCATAGGCGAGGCGGGCGGCCTCCATTTGCAAATGAAAGCGGCGCGCCGAGACGGGCCCGGCCCCGCCGAGATCGAGCCGGGCGAGAATGTTCAAGAGAAGGAGTGCGGTCGCGCCCTGACCGTTCGGCGGCAGCTCGACCACCTCGAGCCCTTCATAGGCGGTGGCGATGGGTGTGACCCACATGCCCTGATGCGCGGCGAAATCCTCGAGCGTGTGAACGCCGCCGCGCATCAGGGC
>JALUTE010000383.1 GCA_027058255.1 Methyloligella sp.
GGGCGCGCGAGCGCCCGGCGGAAAGGCGCACGCGCGCCCGGGGCATGAGGATGCGCGCGGCCGCGATCATGCGCACGAGCGCGACGGGCTCCACCGGCGGGCGGTTCTCGAGCGGCGTGCCGGGCACGGGCACGAGCGCATTGATGGGCACGCTCTCGGGATGGGGGTCGAGCTCAGCCAGAACCTGGAGCATGCGCGCCCGGTCGGCGAGGCTCTCTCCCATGCCGATGATGCCGCCCGTGCACAGGGTGATGCCGGCCTCCCGAACATTGCGCAGGGTCTCGAGCCGGTCCTCGAAGCGCCGCGTGGTGATGATCTCGCCATAGAACTCGGGCGAGGTGTCGAGATTGTGGTTGTAGGCGTTGAGCCCGGCCTCGCGCAGGCGCTCCGCCTGCTCGCGCGTCACCATACCCAGCGTCACACAGGCCTCGAGCCCGAGCGCGCGCACGCCCCGCACCATGGCGAGCACCCGCTCGAAGGGCTCGCCATCGCGCACCTCCCGCCAGGCGGCGCCCATGCAGAACCGGCTCGCGCCCGCATCGCGCGCGGCCCGCGCCGCCTCGAGCACCGTCTCGACATCCATGAGGTCGCTGCGCTCGAGCTCCGTCCGCTTGCTCCAATGCGCCGATTGCGGGCAGTATTTGCAGTCCTCCGGGCATGCCCCCGTCTTGATGCTCATCAGGCTTGCGAGCTCGACGCTGCCCGCCGGGTGATGGCGCCGATGCACGCTCTGGGCGCGATAGACGAGGTCGATCAGAGGCGCTTCGAGCAGGCCCAGGATCTCCTCGAGCCGCCAGTCGTGCCGGATCTCGCCATCCTGGCCGCCGGCCCCGTCGCCGGACGCCGTGTCGGCGAAAGATGGATCGCTCTCAGTCGGTTGCATGGGGCTCCCCGCGGTTTGCGTTCGCACTCGCCCTCCCCTAATACAGGATCATGATGGCGAGAGAAACTGCCGAGACCGCCTTCGCCACATGGCTCGAGGCGCGCACGGGCCGAGGGCTTGCGCGCCGGCTCCGGACCCATGCGCATCCCGATGGCGCCCATGTGGTGGTGGCGGGCCGGCGCTGTGTGGACTTCTCCAGCAATGATTATCTCGGCCTTGCCCGCGACCCGCGCCTTGCCGCGCGGGCCGCCGACTGGGCCGCGCGCTATGGGACGGGCGCCGGCGCCTCGCGGCTGGTGACCGGGAACCTGCCGCCCTTTGCCGCCCTCGAGGAGAAGATCGCCGCCTGGAAGGGCAAGCCCGCGGCGCTCGTGATGGTCTCCGGCTTCCAGGCCAATGCGAGCGTGCTGGAGGCCCTGTTCGACCGGCGCGTCCTCAAGGGCGCGCCGCATGTCCTCGCCGACCGCCTCAATCACGCCAGCATGCATTTCGGCTGCCGCGCCGCGGGGGTGCGCCAGCACCGCTATCGCCATGGCGACGCAGATCACCTTGCGGCTCTGTTGAGAGAGGCGAGGGGCGAGGCGGATGGCGGCGGCAGGGGAGATGGGCATGGCGCGCACGCATCCCGGTTCATCCTGACCGAGACCGTGTTCAGCATGGAGGGCGACGTGGCGCCCATGGCGCGCCTCAGGGCGCTCGCGCGCGATCATGGCGCGCTGCTCATTGCGGACGATGCCCATGCCACCGGCATTCTCGGGCCGCGTGGCGCCGGGCTCGCCGAGGGGGCGGACATCGTCATCGGCACCTTCGGCAAGGCCATGGGCAGCTTTGGCGCCTATGTGGCCTGCTCGAACACGTTGCGCGATTATCTGGTCAACCGCTGCGGCGGGCTGATCTATGCCACCGCGCTCCCGCCCCCGGTTCTCGGGGCCATCGACGCCGCGCTCGATCTCGTGCCCCATATGGACGCGGCCCGCGCCCGGGTGGCGGCCATGGCAGCCCGCTTTCGCAGCGAGGCCCGGGCGCTCGGTTTCGATGTCGGCGCCTCGCGCACCCAGATCGTGCCGCTCATCCTCGGCGAGAGCCGGGTCGCGCTCGCCCTCTCGCGCCACCTGGCCGAGCGTGGGCTCTGGGCGCCGGCGATCCGCCCGCCGACGGTGCCCGAGGGCACGGCGCGCCTGCGCCTCGCCTTCTCCGCCGCCCATGAGGAGGCGCATCTCGACCGGCTCCTGGAGGCGCTCGCGGCCTGGGTGCGCGATGCGGGCCGCGAGAGGCCAGCCCCGGGGGCGGCGGCGCGGTGAGGGTCGTGTTCGTGCATGGCTGGGGCTTTCATGCCGGCCTCTGGTCGCCCGTCCTCGCGCGCCTGCGTGCGCACGCCGGCGGCGACGCGCTCACGCTCGACGTGGTCGATCTCGGCTTCCTCTCGGGCGGCCCGGCGGGCCTCGGAGAGGGCGCGCTTCCCGAGGGCGCGGTCTGGGTCGGGCACTCTCTCGGCGTTCTCTGGGCTCTCGAGCGGGCGCCGCGTCCGCTCCAGGGCCTCGTCTCCATCAACGGTTTCGACTGCTTTCACGCCCACGTTCCGCCCGCGCGCCTCGCGGCCATGCGGCGGGGCCTCATGCGCGATCCGGTCCGCCAGCTTCGCGCCTTCTGGCAGGCGTGCGGTTGCGCGGAGCCTCTTGCCGGGGCGGAGGCGCTCGAGGTGGCGCGCCTCGCCCAAGGTCTCGACTGGCTGGCCCGCTGGGACGGGCGCGAGGCGCATGCAACTCTTCGCGCCTCGGGCTGCCGGGTTCTCGCCCTCGCCACGCGCGACGATGCCATCGTCGAGGCCGCGGCCAGCGCCGCCATGTGGCCCGAGGAAAGCCTTGTGTGGTGCGAGCGGGGCGGGCACAGTGCGCCCCTGACACAGCCAGAATGGTGCGCGGATGCGATTGCAGCCTTTCTCCTCAAAGGCCAGTCCGGCGGATGAGCCCGAGCCGGGCGGCGAGGCCGGCCCGGCCGATGGCGCCGGGCCCGCAGGCGGTTCCCGGCCGGGCGGTGGTCCCACCTCGGCCGGCGGGGGCGCACCGGCCGAGGTGGGACCAC
>JALUTE010000384.1 GCA_027058255.1 Methyloligella sp.
TGTGAGGCGCGTCATCACTCTGGTGTCACATCCCCGTCTTCCGATCCCCCTCGCCTGCACTCGGCATCGAGGCGTCCACAGGTGTTCTTGCAACATTCGCCGCGACATGATTAGGTCCCGCGGCACTTGTAAAGATACAACGGCGAGGCCGAATCGCGGAGAGGGAGAATTCATCGTGTATCGATCGTCAGTCGTGCTTACAGCTCTTGCGGCTCTTGCGCTCGCGTCCTGTGCGGGGGGTGTACAGAAGGCCAGGTTCCGGCACGCGGCGCTCGGCGTCGTGCCATCGGACCATCCCGAGCTCGTCAAGGTGCGCGAGGCCTGCGGTGCAAAGGTTTATGCGGCGGGCATCACCATGCATGGCAAGGTGATCACCAGCCGCAAGGCCGCGCTGCGGATATACGTCAACGACATGCTCTATCAGCCCGGGGTGGCCGCCCATGCCGGCACCATGGCGGCGATCGCCGTCAGCTCCGGCCGGCCGGAGCTTGCTTTCGCGCCGGGCACCCGCCCTGCACCCGCGCCGCGCCCGGCCTACAAGGACCGGCTCGACGCGCTGGAGCGCCAGGTCTGGGCCTGCGTCGAGGCGGCCGGCTGGCAGAAGCTGCCTCCCGCGCGCTGAAGGGGCGGCGAGGCGGCGCGCCCTCGGCATGGACCTGGCGCGACGGGGGAGCGAGGCGGCGGGATGGGTCGCGGGCGCATGCCATGATAGAGTACGTGCCGATTGGCTGAATTTCGGAAGGAGTGCGTCCATGCTCGCTCGATCTTGCCGTGAGAGGTCGGTTCCGGCTCGGACCGCGGTGGCCGTGGGGGCCGTGCTCGCCATACTCGTCGCCGCTGCGCCGGCGGGCGCGCGAGCGGGGCAGACGAAGGCCGAGGCGAGGGGGGCTGAGGGCGCGGGCCCCAGCCTCGAAGAGGTCATCAAGGGCGATCATCGCAGCGCCAGGCACAAGGCACGGGACAAGTACCGCCATCCGCTCGAGACGCTGCGCTTCTTCGGCCTCGAGCCCCACATGACGGTGGTGGAAATCTGGCCGGGCGGGGGCTGGTACACGGAGATCCTCGCGCCCTATCTCAAGGGGCGGGGCAAATATTACGCGGCGGGGCGCAATCGCGAGACCAGGGACGAGCGCATTCAGCGCTCCATCCGCCGCTACGACGCGAAGCTCGCGGCGCGGCCCGACCTCTATGGCGAGGTGATCGTGACCGAGCTCTCCCAGACCAAGACCCGCATTGCGCCGCCCGGCTCGGCGGACATGGTGCTCACCTTCCGCAATGTGCACAACTGGATGAAGTACGGCTTTGCGGAGACCATCTTCGAGGCCATGTTCGAGGCCCTGAAGCCCGGCGGCATCCTCGGCGTCGTCGAGCATCGCGCGGATCCGGAGGACTTTCCCGACCCGCAGGCGCTTTCAGGCTATGTGCACGAGGAGCAGGTGAAGGAGCTGGCCAAGGATGCGGGTTTCGTCTTCGTCGCTGCGTCCGAGATCAACGCCAATCCGAAGGACAGCCGCCATCATCCCAAGGGCGTGTGGACGCTGCCCCCGACCTTGAGATTGAAGGACAGGGATCGCGAGAAATATCTCGCCATCGGCGAGAGCGACCGCATGACGCTGATGTTCCGCAAGCCGAAGTGATGCCTGCGGGCGCGCGGCGATGCGTGCGCGGCTGTTCGGCGTGAAGGCGAGGAAGGCGACCAGGTGGCCGATTATTTACGCGCGGTGATGCGTGCGCGGCAAGCGGCGCATTTGACGCGGGTCATGGACGCCGGCCTCTCGCATTCTCATATGTAGGGCAAGGAAGATGGATCGGCCGCGCCGGCCATCCGGGCTTGCCCCGTGCGCGCCGTGGGCTGTGGCGGCAGGGGCGTGCGCGGCCGCAGCGATGAGGAGTGCGCACCATGAGAACCGAGACGCTGAACAAGGCCCAGTGGGAGACCTATCTCGATCGCCTGTCCAAGGTGCTCGAAGGCAAGCGCGCAACGGTGGAGGTGGCCTCGCTCGATCTCGGAGACCAGGTGGAGGCCGAGGAGCTGGCGCTTCATGGCCTGACCTATGATCCGAAGAGCGATCTGGTCGAGGTGGCGCTCGAGGGGCTGGATCACATGATCCGCCGGCCGAAGGCCGTGCAGGTGCTGCATGGCGAGCGGGGGATCGAGGCCCTCGCAATCACCGATGGCGAGGGCCGGGAGCAAATCGTCTCCTTCCGCGATCCCTTGATGCTGCCCGCCGAGGTGTGAGGGCCGGGCCACCCCCGGCATTGGCAGGGGCGGTCCGGGTGCGCCCGCCTTGTCCCGTCGCGCATCGGCTATCCATCCCGTCCCCCATCGACGATCCGCCAGGCGAGGAGCAGCGCCATGACCGATTTCAGCGCCCTTCGGGCCCGCATGATCGAGGAGCAGATCTTTGCGCGTGGCGTGCGCGACGAGAAGGTGCTCGAGGCCATGGGGCGGGTTCCGCGCGAGCTGTTCGTGCCCGAGGAGCTGCGCGAATACGCCTATGAGGATCGGCCATTGCCGATCCCCGGCGGTCAGACCATCTCCCAGCCCTATATCGTCGCCTTCATGGTCGAGGCGCTGGGCCTGGAAGGCGGCGAGCGGGTGCTCGAGGTGGGCGCCGGATCCGGCTATGCGGCGGCCGTGCTCGCCGAGATCGCTGGCGAGGTCTATGCCATCGAGCGGGTGGAGCGTCTCGCGGTCCTCGCCGCCGAGCGCCTGCAGGCGGCGGGCTATGAGAACGTGCATGTGCGCCATGGCGACGGCACCAAGGGCTGGGCCGAGAAGGCGCCGTTCGACGCCATTCTGGTCTCGGCCGGGGCGCCGGAGGTGCCGCGCTCGCTGCTCCATCAGCTCGAGATCGGCGGGCGTCTGGTGGTGCCGATTGGCGCGACGCCCATCTCACAGGAGCTGGTGCGCATCACCCGGGTGGATGACGGGGAATATGTGCGCGAGGACCTGGCGGATGTGCGGTTCGTGCCGCTGATCGGCAAGGAGGGCTGGGAAGAGGAGGAGGGCGAGGCGCAGAGGAGCCGGCCGCGGATTGCCCAGAGGCGGCCTGCGGTCTCGGTCTCGCTGCCGGGTCTCATCGCCGCGAGCGCGTCCTCGTTCACGCGCCTCGAGGACGCCGATCTCGACCCTCTGATCGCGCGCGTGGGCGATGCGCGCGTGGTGCTCATCGGCGAGGCCACCCACGGCACCTCGGAGTTCTACGAGATGCGGGCACGGATCACCCGGCGCCTGATCGAGGAGAAGGGCTTCGATATCGTCGCCGCCGAGGCCGACTGGCCCGACGCGGCGCAGATCGACAACTATGTGCGCCACCACGACGTGCCGGCGAGCGAATGGACGGCCTTTGCGCGTTTCCCCACCTGGATGTGGCGGAACGAGGAGACGCGCACCTTCGTGGACTGGCTGCACGAGTGGAATCTGGACCGCCCCTATGAGGCGCGCGTGGCGTTCTACGGCCTCGATCTCTACAGCCTCTACACCTCCGCGCGGGAGGTCATCCGCTATCTGGAGGATGTGGATCCGGACCTCGCGGACCTCGCGCGCCAGCGCTATGGCTGCCTCACGCCCTGGGAGGCCGACCCGGCGGCCTATGGCCATGCGGCGCTGCTCGGGCGCTATCGCAGTTGCGAGGCGGACGTGACCGCCATGCTCGTGGACCTCCTGGCCAAACGGCAGGAGTATGAGGCGTTCGATGGGGCGCGGGTGTTCGATGCCGAACGCAATGCGGCCCTGGTGGCGGCGGCGGAACGCTATTACCGGACCATGTATTACGGCTCGCGCGCCTCTTGGAATCTGCGCGACCGGCACATGTTCGACACGCTCGAGCGGGTGCTTGCGCACCGGGGCGGCGATGCGCGGGCCATCGTCTGGGCGCACAACTCGCATGTGGGGGATGCCTCGGCGACGGAAATGGCCTCGCGGGGCGAGTACAATATCGGCCAGCTCTGCCGGCAGCGGTTCGCGCAGCGCTCGCGCCATATCGGCTTCGGCACCCATTCGGGCACGGTGGCGGCGGCGTCGGCCTGGGACGGGCCGATGGAGATCAAGCAGGTGCGCCCCGCCCACCCGCAGAGCTATGAGCATCTGTTCCATCTCACCAATGTGCCGGGCCTGATCCTGCCACTCGGAGGCGAGCCGGCACAGAAGGTGCGCGCGGGCCTCTCGAATCCGCGCCTCGAGCGGGCGATCGGCGTCATCTACCGGCCCGATACGGAGGTTGCGAGCCATTATTTCGAGGCGGTTCTGCCGCGCCAGTTCGACGAATATATCTGGATCGACCGCACCCGCGCCGTGACGCCCATCGAAACGGAGACGCTGGAAGGCGTGCCGGACACCTATCCCTTCGGGGTGTGACGCGCCCGAGCGACTGGCTTTCGGGTCGCAGCCCCGCCGCCCTGGATCGCCAGGTCGAAGCCCGCCGATGACGTGAGAGGGTGCGGCATGGCGCCAGAGGCCTGGTCGGACCGGCCGCACACGCCTTGCCCCGGCGCTGCCGGACCCGACGGCGAACCGCGTATGAGCCTCCGCAAGGAGTGAGCGCCCGCAGGACCGGTGCTGAACTTGCGCAATCCGCCGGAAGGCTTGACTCGCGGGCTCTCCCTCCCCTATGTGTTCAGAAACTAAACATGAGAGCCGCGGTCCGTGGACGGGGTCTCGCCATGGGCCATCTGTTGCGGGCGCTCGACATGTATCGCGTGACGGGGGGCAGGGCAAGCCATGCCACGCAGTGAACAGCACATCGTCCGCCAGATCCTCAGTGCGGTCGAGGACGATGAAGGGGTATCGCAGCGCTCGCTTGCGGCCCAGCTCGGCATCTCGGTCGGCTCCGTCAACTGGTATCTCAAGCGCTGCATCGCCAAGGGGCTGATCAAGCTGCGCCAGGCCCCCGTCAAGCGCTATCTCTACTATCTCACACCGAAGGGGTTCGAGGAGAAGGCGCGCCTGACGGCTGCCTATATGCGCTATTCCCTTGCCTTCTTTCGCGAGGGGCGGGAGGCCTGCGAGGCCTTCTACCGCGCGGCGGCGCGTGCGGGCGTCGAGCATCTCGCCCTCGCAGGAGACGGAGAGCTCGCCGAGATCGCCGCGCTGAGCGCGCACGATCATGGCAGCCCGCTCGTCGCGGTGATCGATGCGGGGGCCACGCGCCAGAGCTGCGCCGGCATTCCCATTGTGGGCTCGCTCGCAGAGGCGGCCGACCTTGCCGGAGGGGCCGTGCCTCGAGCCATATTGTTGACCGATTTGAGCGATCCCAAGAAAGCGCACGAGACGATCGCCCGGGAGCTGGCCGGGCACGGCCTCGGCGAGGATGCGATTCACATTCCGAGAATGTTGCGTTTCAGGCCGCAGAATGAAGGGGACGGCGCGTCATGAGTTCTGCCGATACCACGAGCGATGGCAATCGAGACGACGGGGAGGGTGGCGCGACGAGGGCGCGTGCCTGGATCGTCGCGGCCACCCATCCGCACAAGGAGGGCCTGGCCTTTGCCAATCTGGCGCGTCAGGGCTACGAGCCCTATTGCCCCATGATCCGCCGGACCCGGCGCCATGCGCGCAAGATCGAGGAGGTTCGCCGCCCGCTCTTTCCGGGCTATGTGTTCGTCGGCCTCGATCCCGACCGCGATCCCTGGCGGCCGATCCGCTCGACGCTGGGGGTGCGCTCGGTGGTGCATTTCGGGGACCGCCTGGGCCATGTCGATGCGGATTTCGTGGCGGCTCTGCGGGCCCGCGAGCAGGATGGCGTCATCGCCCTGCCCGAGCGGCGCTTCTCGCCCGGCGAGCAGGTGCGCCTTGTCGGCGGGCCCATGGATGGCCTCGTCGGCACGATCCTGTCCATCGATGCGCGCGGGCGGCTCAGGGTGCTGATGGACATGGTGCGCCAGAGCGTGCGCGTGCGGGTCGAGCCGGGCCATGCCCTGGCGGTGGGGGCCTGATGAACCGGGACCGCCGGGGGCCGGCCCGGTGCCGCTCTCGGGCGCTTGTGCCGAGCCTCGAGGACGGCCCGGGCAATGGCGGACGGCAACGGCACGGGCAGTGGCGACGACGTGGCTCGGGCAATGGCGGATGGCTCGGGCGACGGCGCAAGGAATTCGGGGCAACGGCTTGACGTTCAGTATTTGAACGTGATAGAGCCGTCACGATCGCATTCGCTCCCGGGTGTGCCGTTCTCACCCGGAATGCGGTAGCTATTCACCGGACCTGTGCGGGCGAGCGACGCCGGTCCGGCTCCACACATGGCTCAAGCAAGACACATGGTTCAGCCGGAAGCTCCGGCGCTGCGTGAGATCGCGGCACGGGTTCCGGGCTGATCGGCGTCTGCCCGCAGCGACGGGCGCCGGCGGACCCTAAGGGGCGGCGCCTCGGAGATGCCGGCCCGCAAGACGGGCCCGAGGGCGCGGCCCGGCTCACCGTGCCGCTGGCCTGGCGCGCGAGACGAAGGCGAGGTCGAGACCACATGGACGTGCATCCGAGAGATTTCGGTGGCGATCCGAGCGCCCTGGACGGGTGCTCGATTCTGGTCACGGGCGGCACCGGCTCTTTCGGCCGCGCTTTCGTCAAGACGCTGCTGGCGCGGGCGAGGCCCAAGCGGCTCGCCATCTTCTCGCGCGACGAGCTCAAACAATACGAGGTCGAGCAGGAGCTGCGCGAAGGCGGCTTCGATCTCGCGCCGGTGCGCTTCTTTCTCGGCGACGTGCGCGATCAGGCGCGGCTCGAAATGGCGCTCAACGGCATCGACACGGTGGTGCATGCGGCGGCCCTCAAGCAGGTTCCGGCGGCCGAGTACAACCCGTTCGAGTGCATCCACACCAATGTGCTGGGCGCCGAGAACCTGGTGCGGGCAGCGCTCAGGACCGGGGTGGAGCGTGTGGTCGCGCTCTCGACCGACAAGGCGTGCAGCCCCGTCAATCTCTACGGCGCCAGCAAGCTTGCTGCCGACCGCATCTTCACCGCCGCCAATGCGCTGAGCGGCCATGAGGGCTGTCGGTTCTCGGTCGTGCGATACGGGAACGTCATCGGCTCGCGCGGCAGCGTGGTGCCCCTCTTCCGCCGCCTGGTCGAGCGCGGCGCAACAGCCATTCCCATCACCGATCCGCGCATGACGCGTTTCTGGATCACCCTCGAGCAGGGCGTCTCCTTCGTCATGTCCTGTGCCGCGATGATGAAGGGCGGGGAGCTGTTCGTCCCCAAGATTCCGAGTGTCAAGGTGACCGATCTCGCCGAGGCCATCGCCCCGGGCGTGCCGCATGAGACGATTGGAATCCGCCCGGGCGAGAAGCTGCACGAGTCCATGATCACCGAGCACGATGCGCGCTACACGCTCGAACTGGACGATCGCTATGTGGTGTTGCCGCAGACCTTTGCCGAGGGCCACATGGACCGGTACCGCCCCTATGGCTCCAACTATGTGAAGGAGGACTTCCACTATTCCTCCCATACCAACAAGGAGTGGTTGGATGCGGACGGGGTGCGGGCGCTTCTGGAGGGTGCGTGAGCGAAGCCGCCAAGCCCATGCTGCCCTATGGCCGCCAGACGATCGACGAGGCGGACGTCGAGGCGGTGGTCGAGGTGCTGCGCTCGGACTGGCTCACGACGGGGCCCGCGGTCGCGCGCTTCGAGAGGGCCTTCGCCGAGCAGGTGAGCGCGCCGCATGCCGTCGCATGCGCCAATGGCACGGCGGGGCTGCATCTCGCGGCGCTTGCCCTCGGCCTCGGGCCCGGCGATCGGGTGATCGTGCCCGCGATCACCTTTCTCGCCACCGCCAATGCCATGCGCCTTGCGGGCGCCGAGGTGGTTTTCGCCGATGTCGATCCCGAAACCGGCCTCATGGGCGTCGATGAGGCGCGCGAGGCGCTGGCGCGGGCGCGCGAGAAGAGCGACGGCTCCGTCAAGGCGATCGTCCCCGTTCATCTCGCGGGCCAGTGCGCCGACCCGGCCGCGCTTGCCGAGCTCGCCCGAGAGGCGGGGCTCGCCATCGTCGAGGACGCCTGCCATGGCGTGGGCACACGCTATGCTCACGGCGATGCCGAGCACCCGGTGGGGGCGTGCCGGCATTCCGATTGCGCGGTCTTCTCCTTCCACCCGGTCAAGACCCTGACCAGCGGCGAGGGCGGCATGGTGACGATGCGCGACGAGGGGCTTGCCGAGCGTCTGCGCCGGCTGCGCAATCACGGCATGAGCCGGACCCCCGATGCCTTCACGAACCGCGATCTCGCCCTTGCGCCGTCGGGCGCGCCCAATCCCTGGTATTACGAAATGGCCGAGGTGGGGCTCAACTACCGCCTGAGCGACATTCATGCGGCGCTCGGACGAAGCCAGCTCGCAAAGCTCGATCGGTTCGTGGAACGGCGGCGGGCGCTCGCTCGGCGCTATCGCGAGGCGCTCGCCCCCCTGGCGCCGCTGGTGCGGCCCGTGCCGCAAGTCCCGGGCGCAACGACCGCCTGGCATCTTTTCGTCGTGCACGTGGATTTCGAAGGGCTCGGCCTCTCGCGGGCCGAGGTGATGGTGCGGCTTCGCGAGGCGGGCATCGGCACGCAGGTGCATTATATCCCCGTCTACCACCAGCCCTATTATGCGCGGCGCTATGGCGAGATGCGCCTTCCCGGCGCGGAAGCCTATTACGCGAGCTGCCTCTCATTGCCGCTCTTCGCAAGCATGGAGGAGGGAGACGTGGATCGGGTCGCGGGCATCCTGGGCGACATTTGCTCGGGACCGCCACGAGGGCGGGCCGGGAGATGAGCACCGCCCCGATCGCAGGCGCACATGTCATGGAGGGCCGCCATCTGGTTCTGCGGCCCTTGACCCCCGAGGATGTCGTGCCCGGCTATCTCGCCTGGATGAACGATCCCGGGGTCACGCGCTTCCTCGAGAGCCGGTTCCGTTCCTGGTCCCGCGAGGACCTCGAGGCCTATGTTCGAGCCGAGCGCGCGTGCCCCGATTCGGTCCTTCTCGCCATCACGCTCAGGGAGGACGGTCGCCATATCGGCAATATCAAGCTCGGGCCGATAGACCACAATGCCCGCAGGGGCGCCATTGGGCTTCTGATCGGCGAGGGTGATTGCCGCGGCAGGGGCTACGGCACCCAGGCTATTCGCCTGATCGTGCGCCATGCGTTCGAGGACCTCGGTCTGCACCGCGTTCATGCCGGCTGCTATGCGACCAATGTCGCCTCTCTCGCCGCGTTCAAGAAGGCCGGATTTCGCGAGGAGGGTCGACAAAGACAGCATTGGCGCGATGGCGAAACCTATGTCGATGGAGTGCTTCTGGGGCTCTTGCGCGAGGAATGGTGCCCCGAGGAGACATGAGCGATCGCGTCACCGTCCTCGGTCTCGGCTCCATCGGCCTGCGCCATGCGCGCAATCTGCTGGCGGACGGCGTGGCGGTCACGGGCTTCGATCCGGACCCAGCGCGGCGCGCGCTCCTGGAAGCGGACGGGGGGCGCGCCGTCGAGGCCCGCGAGGCGGCCATCGCCGAGGGGGATGCGGTCGTCATCGCAAGCCCGACGCAATGCCACCGCGATGATCTCGACGCGGTCATCGCCGCGGGCCGTCATGCGCTCGTCGAAAAGCCCCTGGGCCATGTGGCGGACGGTTTGGCGGCGCTGCTGGCGCGCGCGCATGACCAGGGCCTCGTCATAGCCGCTGCGCTCAATCTGCGGTTTCTGCCCGCGGTCATGCGTGCGAAGACCCTGATCGAGGAGGGCGCGCTGGGTGAGATCCTGTGGGCGCGGCTCCTCTGTGCGAGCTATCTTCCCGATTGGCGGCCTCACCAGGACCACCGAAAAGGCTATGCCAACGATGCGGAAGGCGGCGGCGTGATGCGCGACATCATCCACGAGTTCGACCTTGCGCACCATCTGCTCGGCCCCGCGCGGGTGATCGCGGCCGCAGCCCGCAACAGCGGCACCATCGGCATTGCAACCGAGGACATGGCCGACATTCTCCTGGAGCACGAGAGCGGGGTCCGCTCGGCGCTGCACCTCGACTATGTCACCCGCCCGCCCATCCGGGTCACGGAGATCGCGGGCACCGAGGGGCGGCTCGCCATCGACATTTTCGCCAATGCCCTCGAGCTGCGCGGGAGCGACGGCACCATGCGCGAGGCGCGGCGTTGGGAGACGACCATGGACGAGGCCTATCGCGAGGAAATGCGCGATTTTCTCAAGGCCATCGAGGAGCGCCGTCCGCCCCGGTGCGACGGGCGCGAGGCGCTCGGCGTGCTCGAGCAGGTGATGGCGGCCCGGCGCATGGCGGAGCTCCCATGAGCGAGGACATGAGCGAGGGCATGAGCGAGGGGGGCGCGCATGGCTGGGCGTTCCGCGTCGCCAGCCGGCCCGAGGACGGGGGCGGCCATGTGGCACGCACCCTTGCCATCGCCGAGGCAATGCCGGCGGGCACGCCGGTCGCCTTCGTGCTCGATGCGGGCGGCGATCACTGGCAGGGGATGCTTCGCGAGCGCGGCTTCCAGACCTTGTCCGCCGACGGCGCGCTGCGCTGCCCGTGGGTGGGTGCCCTGCTCGACGGCTATCATTTCAGCAAAGCCGAGCGCGCGGCTTGGCGGGCCGCGTCGCGGCGTCTCGCCGTGATCGAGGATGGGGCGGCGCGATGGGACGATGCCGACCTCGTCATCCGCCCCGCAGGCCTGGCCACCGGCCGCGAACGCGAGCTGGCGGGAGCAGACTATGCCCTCATTCGTCCCGCCTTCGCGCGCATCGAGCGTCGCCCTGTGGCGCCGGTCGCGCAACGGGTGCTTGTTTTCTTCGGTCGCCGCGATGCGGTGAACGCAACGGGGCTCGCCTTGACGGCCATCGAGGAGGCCGCGGGCGACGATTGGCAGCCCGAGATCGTCGCCGTGCTGGGGGCGGATGCCCCGCACCGCGGTGCGGTCGCGCGGCGGATGGATGCCATGGCCCTCGATGCGCGCCTGGTCATTGATACGCAGGACATGGTGGGGCTTCTCGCATGGGCGGATATGGGGCTAGGCGCCGGCGGGGTCGGGCTTCTGGAACGTTGCGCGGCGGGGCTTGCCTCCGTCACGCTTTGCCTCGCAGACAATCAGCGTGCAGGGCTCGCCATGGCGGTGCGCGCCGGCGCGACGGAAAATGCCGGTCCGGTTGACACCGTGGACACAGGCGCACTTGGCGCAGCCGTCCGGCGCCTTGCCTTCGATGGCGCGGCCCGTGCGGCAATGAGCGAGGCCGGGCGCCGGCTCATCGACGGCAAGGGGGCGGCTCGCGTGGCGGAGGGGCTCGTGGCACTCGAAAGCGATCGGCCGCAGCCGAGCCCCCGCGCCGCGGGACGCGTGGATAAGCTGAGAGAAGGGATGCGAGGGCGCGGGATCCGATGAGCGAAGGCGGCATGGACAAGGAAAGCGAAACTGGCGGATTGATGGGGCGGGCGACCTCGACCGCTCATCTGGAGACGAGGCTTCAGCTCAACAGGCAGGCCTCGGCGGTGGATTTCAACGCCTGGCTTTTCGCACGCCTCGGCATTCAGAAGGGCATGACGGTCCTCGATGTGGGATGCGGAACCGGTGCCCAGGCGCTGCGCTTTCTCGAACTCGTCGGGCCGGATGGGAGCGTTTCGGCGCTCGATATCGCGGCCGAGTCGGTCGCGACCCTGCGCGAGCGCGCGGGGGATGCGCCACAGCTCGAGACCGCCGTCGCCGACATGGCCGCCCTTGCCCGCGTGATCGAGACGGACTTTCACACCAAGCGGTTCGACTTGGCTCACTCGAGCTATGCCCTCTATTACTCTCCCGAGCGCATTGCCGTGCTCGACGCCATGCGCGATCATATCACGGCTCAAGGGCGGGTCGCGATCTTCACGCCCAACGGGCCGCACGGCATGGTGGAGCTGGTGCGCCGCTTTGCGGCCATCCCGCAAGCCGTGGATGAGAGCCTCGCCTTCGGTCCGACGGTTCTGGAGCCCTATTTCAGGGCCAATTTCTGGGACGTGACGGTCCACTTCTTCCACAATGAGGTGCGCCTCACAGCCGTGGAGGACTTCATGACCTTCTACCGGGCAACGACCTATTACGATGCGCAGGCCGAGCCGGATATCGAGGACGCGGTGCGCGAGACCATCGCCCGGGATGGCCATCTCACCTTCGAGAAGAATGGCTACCTGATCATCGGCAGCAGCGTCAGAGAGAGGGGCGCATGACCATGGGGCGCATTGTCGAGATCGACGGGCGCGCCATCGGGGAAGGGACACCCCCCTACCTGATCGCCGAGCTCTCGGCCAATCACAATGGCTCGCTGGAGAAGGCGCTTGCGATCATGGAGGCGGCGGCGCAGGCAGGCGCCGATGCGGTGAAGCTGCAGACCTATACCGCCGACACCATCACCATCGACCATGACGGGCCGGAGTTCCGCATCCATGGAGGGCTCTGGGACGGACATACGCTCTACGACCTCTATGAATGGGCCCACACGCCCTGGGACTGGCACGAGGCGCTTTTCGCCAAGGGCCAAGAGCTGGGGATCACCGTGTTCAGCTCCCCCTTCGACCACACGGCGGTCGATTTTCTGGAAGGCTTGGGCTGTCCGGCCTACAAGATCGCGTCCTTCGAGGCGGTGGACCATGCGCTCATCGCCAAGGCGGCCTCGACGGGAAAGCCCCTGATCATCTCGACAGGCATGGCGGATGAGACGGAAATAGACGAAGCCGTGTCCGCAGCACGCCGGGCCGGCTGCGAGGCGCTTGTCCTGCTGCATTGCGTGAGCGGCTATCCGACGCCGGCCGAGGACGCCCATCTGCGCACCATTCCCGACATGAAGGAGCGCTTCGGCGTCCCGGTGGGGCTTTCCGATCACACGCTCGGCACCAGCGTCGCCGTGGCGGCCATGGCACTCGGCGCTTGCGCCATTGAAAAACATGTCACGCTGTCGAGAGCCGATGGCGGCCCCGATGCCGCCTTCTCCATCGAGCCGGAGGAGCTCACCAGGCTGTGCGAGGATGTGCGCACCGTCGCCCGGGCGCTTGGAACGGCGAACTATGCGCGCAAGGAAAGCGAGAAGGCCAACAGCATTTTTCGCCGCAGCCTCTATGTGGTGGAGGACATTCCCGCCGGCGGCGAGCTGAGCACGCGCAATGTGCGCTCCATTCGCCCGGGCCTCGGCCTTGCTCCGAAATTTCTGCCGCAGGTTCTGGGACGGCGCGCGAAGGCCCCGATCGCGCGCGGCACGCCCCTTTCCTGGGCGCTGATCGAGGGTGGAGAGAGGGCCGAATGACCCGCACGGTCGCCATCATTCAGGCGCGCATGACCTCGACCCGCCTGCCTGGCAAGGTGCTGGCCGACCTTGGCGGGCGGCCCTTGCTCGAGCGTGTGCTCGAGCGCGTGCGCAAGGCGGCGCGTCTCGACGATGTGTGGGTGGCCACGACCACCAATGCCGAGGACGATCCGGTGGTCGCCCTGTGCGAGCGCCTCGCGGTTCCCGTTTTTCGAGGCGATGAGCACGATGTTCTCGGGCGGTATCATGCCTGTGCCGACGCGGCCCGTGCCGATGTCATCGTGCGCATCACGGCCGACTGCCCGCTCATCGATCCAGACGTCATCGACCGGGTGGTCTTCGCCTTTCAGGGGGGCGATTTCGATTATGTCTCGAATGCCACGAAGCGCTCCTATCCTGACGGGCTGGATGTGGAGACATTCAGCCGGGCCGCCCTGGAGCGCGCGCACGCCGAAGCGGCGCACCCGGACCTGCGCGAGCATGTGACGCTCTATATCAGCGCTCGTCGGCCGCATTTGCCCCATGGCGCGTTCCGCATCGGCCATGTGACCCTGGATGAGGACCTGAGCGCCATCCAGTGGTCGGTCAATCTGCCGGAGGATCTGGAGCGGGTGCGCCGCCTCTGGCCGCGCCTGCCGGAGGACTTCCGCTGGCGCGATGTCCTCGAGGCGGCGCGCGGCGACCGTTTTCTGCTCGGTCTGCCGGAGGGCGCGCCCGACCCGACGGTCGAAGCGCGGTGAGGGACGCGCCGTGAAAGAGGTCCCGTCCAGCGATCTCGGCCGTTTCGAGATGGTCTTCGCGGACAGCGGCGCTGCGCTGGAGGCGGCCTGGGAGGCCGGCCTGTCACGCTCGGCGCGCATTCTCACGCGCTCGCCGGCCCTGCATCTGCGCGAGGACGTCGCGACGGTGCTGCTCGACGAGCGCAAGCGGGTGAGCGACGCGGCGCTCGACGCGTTCTATTTCTCCATCCAGGATTTCATCGCCGATTGCCATCGGGCCTTGCGCAGAGATCCCGACCTCTCGGGCCTCGCCATTCTCGTCGCTCGCGAGCTCTCGGTATGGCATCAGCGCATCGTAAACGCGTCCCTGCTCCTGGACGAGGACTTCGAGGCGCCGCGCCTCGTTCTCGACGTCGAGATCGAGGGGCATGCCGGCATGCGATCCCTGCGTGCGCCCTGGTCGCGTCTGTTGGCGCCGAACGCCGATGCGCGCCGCTTCGAGGTGCGACTGCCGAGGACGGCCCCGGCGGGATCGGAGCCGAAGGCGGAGAGCCTCTGGCGGCGCTACCGGGTGCGGGGGCTCGCTCATGCGCTCTGGCGGCTGGCGGAGAGGGGCTGGTCGCGTCTGCCCGCCCATTGGGGGCGCAGACGCCTCTACTATGTCCGGGATTCGGAGATCGTTCGCGATGTGGGCGTGCGTTTCGCGCTCCGCGGCTATCGGGTCGTCCGCTTGTCGCTCCCGTTCAGCGAAGAGGTCGCCGAGGGAGAGAGCGGGGCGCTCGCCGAGCGGGCGCTGGGACGTCTTGGCGAGCGTCTCAATGACCGGCTCGCCGGCATCGTGCCGCGCGGGGCCGTCGCCCCCCTGCTCGATATGCTGCGCGAGGCCGTCGCGGGGGCGTTTCGCGCCTATCATGGAACGCTGGCAGCTCTCGAAGCGCGCAATTGGCCGCCATCGCGGCCCGAACGGACCCTCGTCCTGACCAATCATCCCAATGGCGGGGCGGCGCTGGCGCTCGCCGATCACGGGGGAAGGCGCGGCTTTGTCTTCGCCGGTGTGCAGCATGGGGTGACAGTGGAGCTCGTCGACCGGCCGCAGAACCTCTGCAATCTCGAGAACGCGCTGTGCGACCACGCCTTGCTCTTGAGCCCGAAGGCGGCGGAACTCCTGGAGCAAAGCCCCTTCCGCCGAGAGGGGAGCTGCGTTGCGGTGGTCGGGGAGATGCGCGACGTGCGGCGCGCGGGCGGATGGCGCAGGGCGGCCCGCCGACGCCAGAGGCGCGGGCGCATCATCTACACCCAGATGCTCGGGCGCGTCGGGCATGTGTTCAACGGTGCCATCTATCAGAATGATTTCGAGAACCACGTGCTCGAGCGCCGCCTCGTGCGGGAGGTCTTCGCCTGCTGCGCCCATCACATCGTCTTCAAGCCCTACCCTGCAGGGCGCTATACCGACGCCGATCCGATTCTCGACCTTGTCCAGGCAACGCGGAATGTCTCCCTCGAGCCGACGGGAGCGGATTTGCGCTTTCTCCTGTCGGACTATGACGGGGTGATCACGGTGGGGGCGAGCAGCACACTCATGTGGTGTCTCGGGTCGGACCTTCCGGTGATCTACGTCGATCCGCTTGCGTCGGGCCATCGGCTATCTGACGAGGTTCGCGAGGTGTTTCGCGCGGGCGTGTTCTATTTCGATGCTCGCGCGCCGGATTTCCTGCCTCGTCTTGCGACCTTTCTGAACCAGCCAATGGCACGGATCGCGGACGGGTGGGAAGAGAAAGCGCGCGTGCGCCAGGAGCTGCGTGCGCACTATTTCGGGGCGATCGGCATTCCGCCTGGGCGCGAGGGGCAGCGCTGGCTCGCCAGGCAGCGCATCGGCTTCGGCGCGGTAGAGAGGCGGTGCGGTGCAACTGCGGAACCGGCACCCGCCCCGGCGGCACGACGTGCCTCGGCTGACATTCCGGGCTCGGCCGGGTCGTGAGTGGTCCGGCAGACAAGGGACGGCCTGCGGCGCGGGCTCATGCGCCAACCGAAAAGGGGCTTCACCTGCGGCCTGCGCGGCGGAGCGATGCTGAGCTGCTTCTCGGCTGGGTCAACAGCCCCGACAGCCTCGCGGCCAAGCTCGAGACCAAAGGGCCGATTGCCTGGGAGGCACATCTGAACTGGCTCGAGGAGCGGCTCGCGGACCCCTATACCGCACTCTGGATTGCCGAGCGGGAGGGACGGCCCATAGGCCAGCTTCGTCTTCAAAGGCGGAGCGAGGGCGAGGCGGCGCCGTTCGATGTCGACATCTACCTCCTGCGCGAGGAGCGCGGCCAAGGCCATGCGCGGGCCATGCTGGAGGATGCGATCGCGAGAGTCGCGGGCAAGTGGCCGGGCGCGATGCTTCGGGCGCTGGTGCGCAAGGAGAACGCGGCCTCGCGCGCCTTGTTCGAGGCGGCAGGCTTTCGCCGGGAGGCGGGCGCGGGCGATGGCGATGGCCACCTCGTCTTCCTTCTCGGGCCTCTTGAGCCCTGCGCAAGATGACGATGCGATTTCACAAATCCATGGCGCTTTACGAGCGGGCCTTGCGCACCATTCCGCTCGCCTCGCAGACCTTCTCCAAGTCGGCCATGAACACGGTGCTCGGCGCATCGCCGCTATTCCTGGAGCGCGGCGATGGAGCCCATGTCTGGGATGTCGATGGCAATCGTTATGTGGATTACGTGCTCGGGCTTCTGCCGGTGGTGCTCGGCTATGGCGATGAGGACGTGAACGAGGCCATCGGCGACCAGCTCGCGCGCGGCATCTCCTTCTCGCTCGCGACGGAGCGCGAAGCGGAGGTGGCCGAGCGCCTGGTGCGCCTCGTGCCCTGCGCCGAGATGGTCCGGTTCGGCAAGAACGGCTCCGATGCGACATCGGCCGCCATCCGTCTCGCGCGGGCCATCACGGGTCGCGATCATGTGGCCGTGTGCGGCTATCATGGCTGGCACGACTGGTATATCGGCGCGACGAGCCGCGACCTCGGCGTGCCCGAGGCGGTGAGGGCCCTGACCCATCGCTTTGCCTACAATGATCCTCGGTCGTTGGAGACACTGTTCGACGCCGTGCCGGGCGGCCTCGCGGCGGTCATTCTGGAGCCTGCCGGGCTCGAGGAGCCGGCTCCCGGGTTTCTCGAGGCGCTGCGCCGCCTCACCGAGGTGCATGGTGCGCTTCTCATTTTCGACGAGATCATCACCGGCTTTCGCCTGCATATGGGTGGGGCCGGCGCTCACTATGGGGTCGCGCCCGATCTTGCCTGTTTCGGCAAGGCGATGGGAAACGGCATGCCCATCTCCGCCATTGTCGGCCCGCGCCGGCATATGCAGGTGATGGAGGATATTTTCTTCTCCGGCACCTTTGGTGGCGAGGCGCTTTCGCTCGCGGCGGCAGCGGCCACCCTGGACAAGCTCGAGCGCCTCGACGCGCCAAGGCGCTTCGCCGGGCTCGGTGCCAGGATCAAGCGGGCGATGCAGGCGGCCATTGCCGATTGCGACCTTGGCGCGGTACTCTCCGTGGCCGGTCCCGATTGGTGGCCGCGCATTGCGCTCGCCGCACCGGCAGGCCTTGACGACATGATGGCGGCAAGCCTGCTGCGCCAGGAGCTGGCGGCGCAAGGGCTGCTCATGGGGAGCACGTTCAATCTGTGTCTTGCCCATGACGATCCGGCGATTTTCGATGAGACGGTCGCGGCACTCCAGGGCGCCTTTGCGGCTTTCTCGGACATCCTGTCCGACCCGGAGCCGGCCAAACGGCTCAGAGGTGTGCCCCTTCGCCCCGTTTTCCGGGTGAGAGCGTGATAAAGACGGAGAAAAATGCCAGGCGCGTTGCCGCCATTTTCGCCCACCCCGATGACGAGGTTCTCGGTTGCGGCGGCGCCTTGGCGCTTCACGCGGATCGAGGCGACCGGGTGCGCATTCTCATTCTCGCCACCGGGCTTGCCTCGCGCGGCCCTGCCACGCGAGACGATATCGCGGCGCTGCGCCGGGATGGGGTGCGGGCGGCGGAGATTCTGGGTGCCGAGGACATCATGTTCTCGGATTTTCCCGACAATGCCATGGACGGCGTACCCCTTCTCGATGTCGTCAAGCGGATCGAGACCTTTCTCGGCGATTTTCCCGCGGACGTGATCTATACCCACCATCTCGGCGACCTCAACGTGGATCATCGCCAGACGCATATGGCGGTGCTCACGGCGCGCCGGCTTCTGCCCGGCATGAGGCCGGTCGAGATACTGGCGGGTGAGGTGCTCTCGTCGACCGAATGGGCGGCACCGGGCTCGCCGGCCTTCGTGCCGACCGACTTCCTGGACATTGCCGCCAGTCTGGAGCGCAAGGTGGCGGCCATGGAGGCCTATGCGAGCGAGCTCGGCACCTTTCCACATCCGCGCTCGGCCGACGGCATCCGTGCGCTCGCCCGGATGCGCGGCGCGCAATGCGGACGCCCTGTCGCGGAAGCCTTCATGACCGTCAGACGGCTGAGGACGCTCTGAGACGCATGGCGTGCCTGTCAACGGACTGCGCAGCGCGATGAGCGGCCTGATGCGCATGCGTGCCGGCCGGTCCGGACGCAGCGGCGGCGTTCTGGCGACGGCATGGCGGCTGCTCGCCTCCGTCGGGCGGCGCCATCCCCTGCGGCTGGTCGCCGTGTTCGTCAGCCAGGTGGTGGTGGGGATCTTCGAGAATATCGGTCTTCTGGTCCTGCTGCCGCTGTTGCAAATTCTGCTCTCCAGGGACGCGGCGGCGCCGACGGGTCTGTCGCGCTGGCTGGCCGATGCGCTTACCTGGCTTGGCGTGCCGATGACCCTCGCCGGCGTGCTGCTTTTCATGATCGCCGTCATCACGGTGAAGGCCGCGCTCAAGATGTCGGCGCAGATCCTCACGGGGCTCACCGTGCACCGGGAGAACCGGGACCTCCGGCTCGATCTCGTTCGTCGGATCGTACTGGCGCGCTGGCGGTTTTTCCTCCGCCAGCCCGCAGGCGGGCTCGCCAATACGCTCGGCGGCGAGATGACGAACGCGGTTGCGGCGCTGGCGGCCTCGGTGGAGCTGGTGAGCCGCTCGATCCAGGTCGCGCTCTATCTTGCCTCCTCGCTGCTGGTCTCCTGGCGGCTGACCTTGGGAGGGCTGCTCGTCGGCCTGTTCATCATGGGGGTGTTGCGACCCATCCTCGACGCCATACGCGGGGCGAGCCATGAGCGCACCAAGCTGATGAACATGATGAGCGGGCGCATCGTCGAGGCACTCGCCGGCATGAAGGCGCTCAAGTCCATGCACAGGGAAGGTCATGTCCTGCCGCTTCTGGAGAGCGAGAGCGAGCGCATCTACAAGACCCAGGCAACGACGGTGATTGGCCAGGCCATCCGCACCATCGTGCCCGAGCCCATGCTGGTGATCGCACTCGCCGGGGGAGTCTATGTGGCGGTGGAGTTCTACCAGATCGGCTTTCCGGCGCTGGCGCTTGTCGCCGTGCTGTTCCTGCGGATCACCAACGAGCTGGCGACCCTCAACAAATATCTCCACCAGATCGCTTCTTTTGAAGGCGCGGTGGCTGTGGTCGAGCGCGTTCTGGCCGAGGCGCGGGCGGAAGAGGAGCATATCGGCGGCGGCGCACGGCCATCGCTCGCCCGGGGCATCAGCCTGCGGGACGTGACGGTGCGCTATGGCGACAAGGTGGTTCTCGAGAGCGCCAGCCTGGACATCCCGGCCCATCGCATCACGGTCATCACGGGGCCCTCGGGCAGCGGCAAGACCACGATCCTGGATTGCATCGTCGGATTCGTTCGCCCCGCAGCCGGGCAGGTGACGGTGGATGGCGTCGGCATCGAGGTCATCGATCTCGCGGCCTGGCGGCGCATGATCGGCTACGTGCCGCAGGATCTCTTCCTGTTCAACGATACCATCGAGGCCAATATCACGCTCGGCAACAGGGCGATCTCGCGCGAGGACGTGCTGTGGGCGCTCGACGTGGCCGAGGCGCGCGATTTCGTCGAGGCGCTGCCGGAGGGGCTCGCCACCATGGCGGGGGAGCGGGGCATGACGCTTTCCGGCGGACAGCGCCAGCGCCTTTCCATTGCCCGCGCCATTGTCGCGCGGCCCAAGCTCCTCCTGCTCGACGAGGCGACCTCGGCTCTCGACCCGGTGACCGAGCGGGACATCTGCCGGACGGTTCGCGCTCTCAGGGATACGTTCACAGTGCTCGCCGTCTCGCATCAGCCAGCGATCCTCGACGTGTGCGACGTCGCTTATGAGATCAGGGACGGGCGCCCCTCACGCCTCGCCCTCGAGGGTCTCCGGCAGAAAGGCGCGCCGTCGTGAGCTGTCGGAATATCCTGTTCATGTCCGAGGCCTTGTTCGGGCCGCGTTTCTGGACGCCGTTCTTCAGGGCGCTCGGCCGGCGCGTGCCGGTGCGGCTGCACTGCGTGGCGCCGCATCGCGCGCTCGCGAACGACTATGCAAGGGCCGGCCTGTTCGAGACCATCACCTGCCTCGAAGACGAGCTTGCCCGCTATATGGCGTTCGACAAGGGGCTCGATCCCGAGGTCATGGCCATGGCGCGAGCCTTCGAAGCGCGCTACGGGGAACGCCTTGCGGACATCATCCAGGCGGACCGGCATTTCGGGCGCGGCTCGTTTTTTCTCGGTCACCATCACCCGAGGAGCGTCTGGTCGGACGCGGCCGATCTCGGCCGCAGCATCCGCTATATCGTCCATGTCGCAGGCATTCTGGACGCGCTCTTTCGCGAGCATGCCATCGACACCCTGGTCATGGTTGGTGTCGCCTCGACCTTCCCCAAGCTCCTGTGCGTGGTCGCGCGCCGCAATGGCGCCCGGATTCGCATGTTCAACAGCGCCCGCACCGGCGCCCTCTTCACCTGGTATCACGACGAGTATTACGACCATCCGCCGGTGCGCCGGCGCTTCGATGCCATGCGCCGGGCGCTCGAGCCGTCTGCGTGGGAGGCAGCCACGCCAGATCAGGTCGAAGTCGACAAGACGGCGAGCGAGATCAAGGGCGCCATGCTGGAGGGCACGCGGCTCACCGGCATGGCGCGGCGGGTGGGGCAGCAGATCTATCTGCGGGCGCGTTCCGAGCTCGCGGATTTCGTGAAACGCCGCCCGCGCCATCCAAACCGCTATCACCTTTCCAGCAACATCGCCTATCTCTGGCGGTTCCGCTCCCATTTCCGCCTGTGGCAGAAGCTGGCGCAGGACATGGAGACCGTTGCGGGGATCAAATATGTCTATTTCCCCCTGCATGTGGAGCCGGAGCTCGCCTCCATGGTGCTGAGCCCGGAGTTCAACAATCAGGTCGCCATCATCGATCTCGTCTCCAAGTCCCTGCCCGGGGACATGGTGCTCGTGGTCAAGGAGCACATGGTGGCGCTCGGACGCCGCCCGCGCGCCTTCTATGAATGGCTTTCGGACATGCAGAACGTGGTCATGGCCCGGGCCGATGCCGATGGTCCTGCGATCGCGCGGGGCGCCAGCGCGGTCGTCACACTCACCGGCACGGCGGGACTCGAGGCGGCGACGGAGGGTGTTCCGGTGCTCACCTTCGGCCGGCACAACCTCTACGACGTGATGCGCCACGTGCATGTGGTCGACCGGATGAGCGAGCTTCGCGCGCTGCTTGACCGCATTGCGGCACCGCGCCCGCAAGAGGAGCAGGCCCGGGCCATTGCCGAAGGCCGGCTTTTCATCGAGGCGCTGGCCGCCGAGAGCATGGACACCGGCGATGAGGTATTCGAGAACGGCGACCCGGCCCGCCCCGTGAGCGACGAGATCGCGGGCAGGGCGGCCGATCTCTTCCTGCGCAGCCTCTCGCATGGGGACGGAGTGGAGGCGCAGCCAGGCATGGCAGCGGAGGGGACAGCTTCGTGAAAGTGCTCGTCACGGGCGCGGACGGCTTCATCGGCTCGCACCTGACCGAGGCGCTGGTGGCAGGCGGGCACGACGTGCGCGCCATGGCCTATTACAATGCCTTCAATTCCTGGGGCTGGCTCGACAGGAGCCCCGTGCGCCGCGATGTCGAGATCGTCGTCGGCGACGTGCGTGACCCCTTTTTCGTCCGCCAGGCGGTCGCGGGATGCGAGCTCGTCTATCATCTGGCCGCCCTCATCGGCATTCCCTACTCCTACCGCGCGCCCCAGAGCTATGTGGACACCAACATTCAGGGCACGCTCAACGTGGTCCAGGCGGCGCGCGAGGCGGGGGGCATCAAGGTAGTGCACACCTCGACGAGCGAGGTCTATGGCACGGCGCGTTTCGTGCCGATCACCGAGGAGCATCCGCTCCAGGGCCAGTCTCCCTATTCGGCGAGCAAGATCGGCGCCGACCAGATCGCCATGTCCTACCATCTCTCCTTCGGCCTGCCGGTGGCGGTGATCCGTCCCTTCAACACCTATGGGCCGCGCCAGTCCATGCGGGCCGTCATTCCGACCATCATTGGTCAGATCGCGAAGGGCGCGGAAAGGATCGCGCTCGGCGCGCTGACCCCGACGCGGGACTTCAACTATGTCACCGATACGGTCGCAGGCTTCCTGGCCATCGCCGAGGCCGAGGCGGCGGTCGGCGAGGTGATCAATATCGGCTCGGGCTTCGAGATCTCGATTGGCGAGACGGCGGCGCTGATTGCCGAGATCATGGGGCGCGACGTGGAGATCACCCTCGACGAGGCCCGGCTCAGGCCCGAGGGCAGCGAGGTGGAGCGGCTCTGGGCCGCCAACGACAAGGCACGGGACATTGCGGGTTGGGTTCCCGAGCACGCGGGGCGGGAGGGCTTTCGCAGGGGCCTCGAGAAGACCGTCGCCTGGTTCACGGACGCAGACAATCTCGCCGGCTACAAGGCGGACATCTACAATGTGTGACGACTGCACAATGCGTGACGGCTGCACGAGGCATGGCGGCTGATGCAGGCGAAGGGGCGCAATCTTCGCAAGATTTGCGTCGTCACGGGAACGCGCGCGGAGTTCGGCCTCCTGCGCTGGCTGATGGAGGCGCTGCGGGCGGTGCCGGGCGTGCGGCTT
>JALUTE010000385.1 GCA_027058255.1 Methyloligella sp.
GGCCGGGCACGGTCCGCTTCGAGTGGACCGACGACGACGGCACGGTCTACGACCTGGAAAAGAAGATCAAGGTCGCCTGACAGGGGCCGCGAGGGGGAGGAAATCCATGCGCAAGACAACCCTGACGACGGCGTCCGCGGCGCTGTTCCTCGCGGCCGGTGCGGTCGCGACGGCGGGCCAGGGCCCCGACGACGACAGGCTCGTCATCGACGGAGTCGAGATCGTCACCGAGGTCGCGCCGGCGCCGGGCGTGCCGCTCGAGCGGGTCTATTCGGGGTGGCGCTTCCGCTCCGACGAGACCCAGGGCCTGCAGGCCGACGACTTCGAGAACCCGGCCATGGTGGCCATCTCGCTCGGCCCCATCTCCGTGCGCTGGTATGGGCTCGCCTACATGGCGGGTCTGCTGCTCGGCTGGTGGTACATTCGCAGGCTCCTTGCCAATCGCCGTCTCTGGCCGGGCGAGCCGCCCATGGCCGTCGCGACGGCGGACGACATGCTGATCTGGGCCACGGCCGGGGTCGTGCTCGGCGGGCGGACGGGCTATGTGCTCTTCTACCAGCCGCTCTACTATCTCGCGAACCCGCTCGAGATCTTCGCCCTCTGGCATGGGGGCATGTCGTTCCATGGCGGGTTGCTCGGCACGGCGCTCGCGCTCTACATCTTCGCCCGGCGCAATGGCGTGCCCTATCTCACGGTGATGGATCTCGGCTCGGCGGCGGTGCCCATCGGCCTCTTCTTCGGCCGCATCGCGAATTTCATCAATGGCGAGCTGGTGGGCCGCGTGACCGACGTGCCCTGGGCCATGGTGTTTCCCGGGGCAGGCCCCGCGCCCCGCCATCCGAGCCAGCTCTACGAGGCCAGCCTCGAGGGCATCGCGCTCTTTCTGGTCCTGCGCTTTCTCACCCATCGCGCGGGCGCGCTCGCCCGGCCCGGCTTCGTGACCGGCGCCTTCCTGATCGGCTATGCGCTGGCGCGCAGCACGGGCGAGCTTTTCCGGCAATACGATCCGACGCACATCTTCTCGCTCAACCCCTGGATCACGCCCGGCATCGTCTACTCCATCCCGATGCTGGCGCTCGGGCTCGTGCTCATATGGCTCGCACGCCGGCCCGCATGAGCGCCAAGCCCGCCACCACCGAGCTTGGTGAGCGGCTGAAGGCGCGCATCCGTGCCCACGGGCCCATGGGCGTCGATGCCTTCATGGCCGCCTGCCTGTGGGACGAGGCCGGGGGCTACTACCGGCGCGCAGATGTTCTCGGCAGGCGGGGCGACTTCGTGACAGCGCCCGAGATGACCCAGGTCTTCGGCGAGCTCCTGGGCCTCTGGGCGGCGGTGGTCTGGGAGGCGATGGGCCGGCCGGAGCCCCTGCGCCTCGTCGAGCTCGGCCCCGGCCGCGGCACGGCGATGGCCGATGCGCTGCGGGCCGCAAGGCGCGCCGCACCCGCCTTCGCCGAGGCCCTTCACGTGCATCTGGTCGAGCGCAGCCCGGGCCTGAAACACATGCAGGAAGCGCGACTCGAGGGCGCCGGCGTGCCGCTCGCCTGGCATGGCGGGATCGAGGACGTGCCGCCCGGTGCTAGCATTCTCCTTGCCAATGAATTCCTCGACGCCCTGCCGGTGCGCCAGTTCGTGCATGTGGCGGGGCGCTGGTGCGAGCGCCTGGTCGGCCTCGACGACCACGCGCGCTTCGCCTTCGTGACAGGTCCGGCGCAGGACGCGGCGCCCGAGGGCATGGACTGGCCGAAAGACTCCTCGGACGGCGCCATCTGGGAGACGCGCGCGCTGGGTGACATCATCGACCCCCTCGCCCGGCGCGCCCGGGACGCCCCGCTCGCCGCGCTCTTCATCGATTATGGCCACGAGCGAACCCGTGTGGGCGAGACCTTGCAGGCGGTGCGCGGCCACCGCTATGCCTCGGCGCTGGAGGCGCCGGGCGCGGCCGACCTCTCCGCCCATGTGGACTTCGAGGCACTGGCCCGCGCGGCGCACGGGGCGGGCCTCGCCGTGGATGGCCCCATGCCCCAGGCGGCCTTTCTCGGCGCCCTCGGCATGGCCGAGCGGGCGGCGCGGCTGATGCGGGATGCCGACCCCCGCGCGGCGCAGGCCGTCGAGACGGCCGTCGCCCGACTGATGGCGCCCCAGGGCATGGGCGGTCGCTTCAAGGCCATGGTGCTGCGCCACGGCGCGCTTGCGCCCCCGCCGCCCTTCGCCGCGCGCGGGCAGGCCCGCCCCTGAAAGGTGCGCGCAAGGGATTTGCATTCCGCCCGGCCCGGCGCCACATTGAGCGGCGATCCCGAGGGCGGTCATCCGCCGGGGCGAGCAAGGGAGCGGCCAGCGTGAGCGGACAAGACGTCGCCGAATGCATCGAGGCCGAGAGCCTCAGCGAGATCGACGGGCTCGCCCACGGCTTCTTCACCCGCCGGGGCGGGCTCTCCACGGGCCCCTTCGCCTCGCTGAATTGCGGCCTCGGCTCGTCCGACGCACCCGGGCATGTCAGGGCCAATCGCGGCCGGGTCGCGGCGCGGCTCGGGGCCTCACCCCACGCCCTCGTGACCGCACGCCAGGTCCACAGCCCCCGAGCGATCACCGTTACGGCGCCCTTCGCGCCAGGCAAGGCGCCCGAGGCCGATGCGGTCGTGACGAACCGGCCGGGCCTGGCGGTGGGCGTGCTCACGGCCGATTGCGCGCCGGTGCTCTTCGCGGATCCTCTCGCCGGCATCGCGGCCGCAGCGCATGCGGGCTGGCGCGGCGCGCTCGGCGGGGTGCTGGAGGCCACCCTCGCCGCGATGGAGCGGCTCGGTGCCGAGCGCACCCGCATCCGGGCCGCCCTGGGCCCCTGCATCTCGCAAGCCCATTACGAGGTCTCGCACACGTTCCGGGACGATTTTCTCGGCGAGGATCGGGAAAGCGAGCCTTTCTTTCATCGCCCCGCCCCGGATGCGCGCCCCCGCTTCGAC